>CAZAIY010000022.1:0-10012 GCA_964485295.1 uncultured Oxalobacter sp.
GAAATGACGTCCGTAATATTTGGGGAAGGTCCCCTATCTTGCAACTGCAATTTTATTTCAGCAAACATTTCAGGTGTTGTAAATTCATAAATATCATCAAGATTGGCTTTATCCCAAGCGGCCTGCAAACGAATAAAATAGGATTTTGCGTTTCTGATAAATGAATTTACTTCAAAATTAGCAGGAATATCCCAGGTCAATGGGGGTTCTATATCAGACAATACCATCTGTCCGTTTTCTGAAACAGGAGAAAATCCCTGTCCTCCCAAGCCGGATCCAATTTGGGGTGTCTTGTTTGGATTCGGCTCATCGTAATATCCCATGGGATTGACTGACTGCTGATAAACCGACTGTTGTTTTCTAGCCATCATCCTGAAAATCATTTTGGCAATAAAATACAGGATGGTTAGCATCAAAATTGTACTTATCATCCCGGCCATATCACCACCAATTCCAAAATGGGCAAGTAGCGCACCCAACCCCAATCCTAAAAGGGCTCCCCCTAACATTCCACCAAATCGGCTTCCTTGTTTTGGTGCATTGGCACCTTGCTGCTGGGATTGTTTATTTGCCGCCGCCTGTTTTTGCTGAGCGGAACTGGTTGCAGGATTAGTTCGTTGCATTCGGGTAATATTGGCTGACTGACGTCCAAAAGATCCTCCACCAAAACGGCGTGCATAAACATCAGAAACAGCCATTGTAGATAAACTAGCAATTAGTACAAAAGCAACTAAAAATTTCTTCATAAAATTCCTAATGATTACAATTTAAAACCGGTATGTAAGGCCGCAATACCTGCTGCCAAATTAAAATATTTCACATTAACAAAACCAACATTTTCTATCATTTGCAACAGCGATTCCTGATCAGGATGCATCCTGATCGATTCTGCCAAATAACGATAACTATCTGCATCCTTTGCAACACATTTACCCAACCACGGCAATACTGCAAAAGAGTACATATCATACAATTTTTGCAGAGGTTTCCAAACCTTTGAAAACTCCAAAACCAAGAGTTTTCCTCCTTTTTTTAAAACCCGATTCATTTCCGATAAAGCCATCTCCTTGTCCGTCATGTTTCTTAAACCAAATGAAACCACCACCCTATCAAAATAATTATCCGGAAAAGGCAGTTTTTCTGCGTCACAAACCAAAGTTGGAACAAGATATCCCTGATTAAGCAACTTGTCCCTGCCTATTTGCAGCATGGACTCATTAATATCTGTCAACCAAACCTGTCCTGTCTCACCCGCTTCTTTTGCAAAAGAAAGTGTTAAATCTCCCGTTCCTCCCGCAACGTCAAGTACTCTAAATCCTTTTCGGACACCCGCCTGTATAACAGTAAATGTTTTCCATGCCCGATGTAACCCGACAGACATCAAATCATTCATCAGGTCATAATGTTGGGCAACACGATTGAATACTCCTGCGACTTTTCCCGCCTTTTCGCTTGCATTGACCTGCAAGTAGCCGAAATGTGTTTTTTTCTCCACCATATTTAAAAAGGAATCTGTTTTTGAAACTGTTGCTGAATAGTTGTCTTTAATTTGGGTAACAATGCTTCTCTTTGCTTCAAAATGGCATCATCCACTATTCGTTGTGTTTGTCCCCATATTGATTCAGGGAAATGGGCATCATTCACGAAACGGGGAATAATATGCCAGTGTAAATGAGGTACCATATTTCCAAAACTGGCCAAATTGATTTTATCTGGGTGCATCACATTCCGAATGGCCTTTTCAACCAGAAACACCACATTCATGCATTCCTGACGATCCGTTTCAGATAATTTTGTCATTTCTGTACAATGATCCTGCCAAATTACCCGGCAAAAACCCGGATAAAACTTATCATCCACAAAAATTATCCTCCATTTTTCATTTTGAAAAACAATTCTTTCATTCTGGGTAGAAGCACAAAGTACACAATCTTTTTCCATACTTTTTATTTATCCTCATGGATTTCAAATACAACCAACCTTATTTTTAGTGACTAAAAACACACTTTAATCAATTTGTGCATTTTTCATTCTCAAAAAAATGAAAGGCCGCCTATTCAACTGAATAGTGCCTATCCTAAAAAATTAGCAATATTTTTCCAATATTCAGCCGGTATATGCAAAAGTAAAGTTGTCATAATAAGATATCGAAAAAATTTACCTACAGCCATATAAAACACACTTGACCAAAAAGGGAGTCTTAACCAACCTGCCAACGTACATATGGGATCCCCCACCCCTGGTAGCCAACTTAAAAGCATGGTTTTTGCGCCAAATCGTTCCAACCAGCCAAACCAATAGGTTTCTTTTTCTTTAGCAAAAACCTCTCTTGTCCCCAAACCTATCCAATAATTAACAACCCCTCCCAAAGTATTGCCAATCGTAGCAACCGCCATAACCTGCCAAAAAAGACTGGTATCCGCCACAACAACAGCAAAAACTGCCGGTTCTGACCCCATAGGTAAAAGTGTTGCCGAAACGAAACAAATAATAAATACTGATATCAGCCCAATCTCGGGAACAGCTAAATAACTGAGCAACCAGTGAACAGCAGATTCAATCATTACTTAAGCAAATTCCATTACACCAAGGTATAAAAAACATAATATTACTTAAATAGCCTGTCTAATATTCAAACAGCCAAAACAAGTCATTGAGTCTGGATTATAATGTGCGACAACTCAATCTGCCTTTCAGGCTTATTATGACTGACTATTTAAAAAAAATTCTGACTGCCCGCGTTTACGACGTCGCATATGAAACGCCTCTTGAAACAGCTTCTTATTTGTCTCAAAGAACAGGAAACCATGTTCTTTTAAAACGGGAAGACATGCAACAGGTTTTTAGTTTCAAGTTACGCGGCGCCTATAATAAAATGGCGCATCTTTCCGAAAAACAGTTAAAAAATGGCGTCATTTGTGCCTCAGCAGGAAACCATGCTCAAGGCGTTGCACTTTCTGCAAACCGACTGAACTGTCGTGCAATGATTGTTATGCCGACGACGACTCCTCCAGTTAAGATAGAAGCGGTCAAAGAACATGGTAAAAACAATGTTGAAGTGGTTTTACATGGCGACTCCTTTTCAGATACCTACGAACATGCCTTGGTTCTGGAAAAACAACACCGATTGACTTTCATTCATCCGTTCGATGATCCCTATGTAATTGCAGGACAGGGAACGATTGGTATGGAAATACTGCGTCAGCATCAAAGTCCTATTCATGCCATTTTTGTTGCCATTGGTGGAGGAGGATTAATTTCTGGTATCGCTGCTTACATCAAACAAATTCGTCCGGAAATAAAAATTATTGGTGTAGAAACAGTGGATTCCAATGCAATGGCAAAAAGCCTAAAAGCCAATCGTCGTGTGGTTCTTTCTGATGTCGGGCTTTTCTCTGATGGTACTGCCGTAAAGCAAATCGGAAAAGAAACCTTCAGACTTGCAAAAAAATATGTCGATGAAATTATTGAAGTCGACACAGACGACGTCTGTGCCGCTATCAAAGATGTTTTTCTTGATACACGCAGTATCCTGGAACCAGCAGGTGCGTTGGCTGTTGCCGGCATCAAAGCCTATGTCAATCAACGGAAAAAACAAAGAAAACCGATTAAAAACGAAACTTTAATTGCCGTCTCTAGCGGTGCCAATATGAATTTTGATCGACTGCGTTTTGTTGCTGAACGGGCAGATGTGGGTGAAAATCGAGAAGCTATTTTTGCAGTCACCATACCAGAGGAATCCGGCAGTTTTAGACGTTTCTGCGAAATAGTCGGTCCCCGTCATATTACAGAGTTTAATTATCGTATCAGCCATCACAAAAAAGCGTACGTTTTTGTTGGTTTAGAAGTTCAGAATAAAGAAGAGGCTGCCAGCATTGCAAAAACATTCGAAAAGCAAAATTTCCAGACTATTGATCTGACGGATGATGAATTATCCAAACTACATATACGATATATGGTTGGAGGAAAAAGTCCTCTGGCCAAAAATGAGTTACTTTATCGTTTTGAGTTTCCCGAGCGTCCTGGTGCATTGATGCGTTTTTTATCCTTCATGCAGCCAAACTGGAATATCAGCCTTTTCCATTATCGAAATCATGGCGCAGATTACGGTCGCATTCTGGTTGGGCTTCAGGTACCCAAAACCGAAATGACAACTTTTCGAGAATTTTTAACGAATACAGGTTATCCTTTCAAAAATGAAACGAATAACCCGGTTTACAAACTTTTCCTTGGTTAGTAACTTGATCTAAAAATTTTTACAGTTATAAGTTTACGCATATGACAACTCCAAACAATGCTACTACACCAAATAATCCAGAAAATTCCCCTCTAGGAAAACCTGTTTCAACTCCGTTGAGCTATGATCCAAGTATTCTCTACCCTATCCCTCGCCAGCCCATAAGAGAAGAATTGGGGATTACCGGAACCATACCTTTTTATGGTCTGGACATATGGAATGCTTTTGAACTTTCCTGGCTGAATATGAGAGGAAAACCTCAGGTTGCCATCATGAACTTAACCGTTTCTTCCGATTCTCCCAATATCGTTGAATCAAAATCAATGAAACTGTACCTTAATTCACTGGCACAAATGCGTTTGGCAGATGCCGATGCTGTGATTGCTCTTTTGCGAGCTGATCTGTCAGATGCTTTTGGTTCTCCAGTTAGTGTTACTCTTATCCAGCAGCCTGCTTTTTCATCCGTCACTATTGAAGAATTGGATGGATTGTTGCTAGACAGACTGGATATTGAAGCAAATCAATATTCAAGAGACCCCTCTTTTTTGACAACCAACACGGAAGAGCCTCCAGTCGAAGAGAAATTGGTTTCCCATCTTCTTAAAACAAATTGCCCGGTAACAGGGCAACCAGATTGGGCGAGTATCCAGATTCATTACGTAGGACATGCAATTAATCAGGAAGGCTTATTAAAATATCTGATAAGTTATCGAACACAAAAAGATTTTCATGAACAATGTGTTGAACGAATTTTTATGGATATTCTAAAAGCGTGCAAACCACAGAGTTTAACTGTTTATGCGAGATACACCAGACGAGGCGGAATCAGCATCAATCCATTTCGAAGTAATACCTCTTCAGGCAAACGCCCTTTATTTATTCGAAACGCTCGCCAGTAACGTAAAAAAAATATGTTAAATTGATCACCATACTAATGCGTATTAACTTATTATCCGATTTCAAAGGAATTTATAATTTAAGGTAACACTAGAAATACTGTTTCACATGAGTACAAATTTATCGAAGATTATTCCTCTTGAAAATATTGCACTAGACGTTAATGTCGCTGATAAACAGCAGCTTTTTGAAAATGTTGCGCAACTTTTTGAAAAGCAATGTGCAATTTCTGCAACTGTTATTTCCGAAAGTCTATTAGAACGGGAAAATCTGGCTTCAACTGGTCTTGGACAAGGTGTTGCCGTTCCACATGGTCGTATTGAAGGACTAAAAACTCCGACAGCTGCATTGGTACGATTGGCAGAACCTCTTGCATTTGATTCACCGGATAACCTTCCTGTTAATCTGATGATCGTGCTTTTAATTCCGGACAATGTAACTCAAAAGCATCTTGAAATACTTTCTGAAATTGCAGAAATGTTTTCCGATACACCATTCAAAGATGCATTAACGCAAGAAAAAAATCCAGAAAGTATTCACAATATGATTACATCCTGGTTGCCAATGCATATGCAAAAAAACAGTACTACCTAAAGCTTTTTATTATTGAAAATGACGACCCAGAAAACTTTAACCATTCAGCAACTTTATACCGAAAATCGGGAACCACTGAAATTAACATGGTTTGCAGGTTTGGAAGGAGGGAATCGTCAAGTTTCACCAGGCAGTGTATCGGCAGCAGATCAAGTCGGCCATCTTAATCTGATCCACCCGATGCGAATTCAAGTATTTGGCAGACAGGAAATCAGTTATTACGACAGATTGTCACCTGATTCACGTGCCTATCTGGTTCACGAAATTGTTGATTGCAATCCTCCTGCATTGATTGTGGCTCGTGGACTTGAGGTTCCATCGGATCTGCACAGTATTTGCAATGCCAATAACATTCCTCTTTTTACAACACCATTAACCGCTGCCGAGATTATTGATTATCTTCGTGTCTATCTTTCCAAAAAATTGGCACTACGCATCATTATGCATGGTGTTTTCATGGATGTACTGGGTGTAGGTGTTTTAATTACAGGAGAATCCGGTTTGGGAAAAAGCGAACTGGGGCTGGAGCTTATTACACGTAACCACGGCCTGGTTGCAGATGATGCTGTCGAGTTCGCCAGAATTGCACCTAATGTCATAGAAGGCAGAGCTCCGCAATTACTACAAAATTTACTGGAAGTACGTGGTCTGGGATTATTGGATATCAGAGCTATTTTTGGTGAAACAGCAGTTCGTCAAAAAATGCAGTTGAAACTCATTACTCACCTGATACGCAGTCGTATTGGCGAAGACAGTGGAGAACGTTTACCCATTATTTCTCCGACACAAGAAGTTTTAGGAATTCCAATTCGTAAAGTTGTCATTCCAGTTGCTGCAGGACGCAATATTGCTGTTATGCTAGAAGCTGCTGTCCGTAATACCATCATGCAATTACGTGGATTTAATACCATGGAAGAATTTATGGAACGTCAGCGAAAGGCCATGACAAAAGATTAATTTTTGGTAATGCACAATTAAAGTGAAAACATGCGTGGATTGCTTGTTTAATTAAAATCATCCAAGGAATCAAAATGTACATTACGCTTATTACCGGTATATCAGGTTCCGGCAAATCAGTTGCTTTGAATGTACTGGAAGATGTTGGTTATTTTTGTGTAGACAACCTGCCACCAGTACTCTTGCCCCATCTTGTTACAACCTGTATGGAGGAAAACAAAACGCACCTGGCCGTTGCCGTAGATTCCAGAAGTGCACAATCACTTTCCAATTTACCCGCCTCCATAGAACAACTTCGAAAAAATGGTCACCATATTCAAGTTATTTTTTTAACCGCCGATACTTTTTCCCTGATTAATCGTTTTTCAGAAACACGCCGAAGCCATCCTCTTTCGCATCGTGCTTTATCCAGCCACGATCCTTCAGATCAACGCACCCTAATGGAAGCGATTCATGCAGAACGGGAAATGCTTTCTGATATTCAATCCATCGCGCACATAGTTGATACATCCCATCTTTCGACAAACCAACTACGTGCCTGGATTAAAGAGTTTGTAGATGCCGAATATACGAATGATCTGACACTGCATCTGGAATCTTTCGGATTCAAATTTGGCATCCCGCAAGACGCAGATATTCTATTTGATGTACGCAGTCTGCCGAATCCTTATTATGATTTGAAATTGCGTCAACTGACAGGAAAAGATGAACCTGTAAGACAATTTCTTGAATCGCAACAAGAAGTTACGGAGTTTCTTAAAGATATCCGTCAATTTGTTGAAAAATGGCTTCCTTCTTATAAACGGGATCATCGCAGTTATTTGACGGTTGCTTTAGGATGTACAGGGGGACAGCATCGATCTGTTTATATGGTTGAAGAATTGGCCAGGTATTTTCGAAAGAATGAAACCGTATTGGTAAGGCATCGCAACTTATCATAATGCTTTCAATTCATCCTATCATCAGAAAAGAACCGAACCTTATTCAGTAATTTTTTAATTGGTGACGGTAAAGGCGCCTTATCAATCATTTCCAATTCATGCCAAACATATTGTTTATTTAACATTTTTCCTTTTCGAATTGAAAGACTGACCAAAACTGGCGTAATAAGCAATTTAAAATGAGTAAAAGTGTGCCTGAAACTGTTCAGGATCTGGAATCCCTTTACATCTCCAAGAAAACCGATTTCTTTTTCCAGTTGTTTTTCCAAGGAAAGACCTGCGTCAACCAATTCCGGTAACGATAACAGACCTCCCCAAATACCTAAAGCGGGTCTTTTTTCCAAAAGAACCTTATTCCCGTTCATAATAATAAGAACAGATATCTGTTTTTCAGTGAGTTTTCTGGAAGGTTTTTTTACAGGTAATTCCGTTATTTTCCCTTCTTTGAAGGCAAAACAATGTTCAGTGAAAGGACAACAATCACAAGATGGTTTACTTCGCACACAAACTGTCGCACCCAAATCCATTAATCCTTGCGTGTAACTTTCCAATTCCCTTTCTGGCAATAAGGATTCTGCCAACTGCCATAAGTGGTCTTTTACCGTTTTATTTCCAGCATATTCACTGATTCCAAAAATTCTGGAAAAAACTCTAATTACATTGCCATCCAAAATCGCTGCACGTTTGGCAAAAGAAAAAACGGCAATCGCTGATGCTGTCGATCGACCGATTCCTGGTAATTTTTCAAGGGAACCCGGATCAGAAGGAAATAATCCCTTATGATTTTGAACAACCAATTGAGCGCAACGATGCAAGTTACGTGCACGAGAATAATATCCCAGACCACTCCATTGCGCCATAACCGATTCTAGTGAAGATGAAGCCAAAATTTCAATGTTAGGAAATCGTTCCAAAAAACGCTCATAATATGGAATAACTGTTGCCACTTGTGTTTGTTGCAACATGATCTCAGAAAGCCATACTCGATATGGATCTTTGGTCTGTTGCCATGGCAAATGATGCCTTCCATATTGTTTTTGCCATGAAATCAATATTCCGGAAAAATCAAATTCAGGCTGTTTCAATTTCACTTTCGCTGTTTGCTTTTTTTCTTTTACGGGTTTCATAATCAATGGAAACCTGATATTTTTCATTAACTATTATAAAAAACATTTTCATAACGATTTATCGCCGGATGCTTTTACTTTTACCTTAACTTGAATGGATTGCCAAACCTCAATCAAAACCCGTTTTATTTACATGCAAAATAAATCATTTCTGTCTAAATCAAGTCATTGGATTGTATATCTTTTCTTTATTGTGTTTTATGGATGCCAGTCAAATCCTCATCTATCCGATCCTGTTGATATTACTTTTTTACCCCCCAGAATTTGCAATCAGGAAATGGTTGTTTCCGGACGGATCTCCATTCAATATACCTTGCTTGAAGATACTGACAATAAATCATTGTATGGAAAATTCAACTGGAAGTCCGATAAGGATAAAGTGCATATTGATTTGATATCCCCACTAGGGCAAACATTGGCCATGGTTGATATTTTTCCCAATGAAGCCGTTTTTACCGCATCCGGAAAAAATCCTGTTCACGCTGACAATGCGGAAACACTACTTTTTCGTCAGCTTGGGTGGTATTTGCCCATATCCGACATGCAAAACTGGTTACAGGGATGTATTATCAATGAAAAGGATCGGTTACTTTTAGTAAATCCAAATAAACCCAAAATAACCACTTCAAATGGCTGGCAGATACATTATGTCAGTTGGAAAGCAACACCAGAAAACAAACGTGCTCCCCACCGAATCGACATGATTTTTACCCCTTCCCCATCCGCAAAAACAACTATTAATCAAATACAAATTCGACTTATCATTGACAAATGGTAATAAAATCAAATAACCCAGACATGATTCAAACACTACATTATTGCCCTGCTCCCGCAAAACTTAATCTGTTTTTACACGTAACGGGACGAAGAGCTGACGGATATCATCTTTTACAAACCGTTTTTCAGTTGATCGATCTTGGAGATGTTTTACATTACACATTAAGAAATGATGATCGGATTCAACGTCTCACAACCATAAAAGATATTCCAGAAGAAGACGATTTAATTATTCGTGCAGCACGTTTGCTTCAAGAAGAAATTTTTCAACGTACGGGAAAAAAACCTGGTGTTGATATTGCCATAGAAAAAAACCTGCCAACTGGGGGTGGGTTGGGTGGCGGATCATCAGATGCGGCAACCACTCTTATGGCACTTAATCATCTTTGGAAATGCGACTTAGACAGACAAGCACTCATGAAAATCGGCCTGCAACTGGGTGCGGATATTCCTTTTTTTATTTTTGGGCAAAATGCCTTTGC
>CAZAIY010000023.1:0-9960 GCA_964485295.1 uncultured Oxalobacter sp.
AAATCGTTTTATCAGAATGAAGGTTATATTGAAATGCAGGTGGAATCCACACAGGTTTCCATTACCTCCGATAAAAAGGATATCTATATTACGATCAATATCAAGGAAGGCGAAAAATATACGGTTTCCGACATCCAGCTGGAGGGAGAACTGTTTGACCGGGAAGCGGAAATTTTACCTTTGATCCAGCTGAAAAAGGGTGAAACTTATTCCGGGGAACTGTTGACCAACAGTACCAAGGCCATTTCGGAATATTTCAGTAATTTCGGTTACGCCTTTGCCAACGTCAATCCGCAGCCTGATATCGATAAGGAAAAAAAGGAAGTGGCCTTTACCATCTTTATTGACCCGGGTAAACGCGTTTATGTCCGCCAGATTAATATCGGAGGAAACAGCCGAACACGTGATGAGGTTATCCGTCGCGAATTCAGGCAAATGGAAGCTTCCTGGTACGAAGGGGAAAAAGTCAAGCGCTCCCGTGACCGGGTCGATAGACTGGGTTACTTTAATGAAGTCACGGTCGAGACTCCTGAAGTCCCTGGGACAACCGATCAGGTTGATGTCAATCTGAAAGTGGTTGAAAAACCGACCGGCAATTTGATGGTCGGTGCCGGTTTTTCACAAAGCGACAAATTGATGCTGACCACGTCCATTGAACAGGAAAATTTTGCGGGAACCGGTAATACGGTAGGACTTGAAGTCAATACCAGCAAACGTTATCAGACCATTGCCGTTTCCCAGTTGACACCCTATTTTACGGAAGATGGTGTCAGTCGCCGTTATGAATTGTTCTATCGCACCCTGCGACCACCCCTTATCAATGATACGGACTGGAAAGTCAAGACAATCGGTGCCAATGTCCGCTTTGGTATTCCCTATACGGAAATAGACAGGATTTATCTGGGTGCCGGTCTTGAACACAATGAAATTGAAGTCGATTTTGACAGCTCCGAACAGTATAAGGAATTTGTTCTCGATAATGGCGGTTCCGGTCCCGGTACGGCAACGGCTTATGGTGTACCATTGACTGCCGGCTGGAGCAGAGACAGCCGGGACAGTTCTTTGGTCCCGACAAAAGGACGGATGCAAAGGGCCAACGTGGAAGTATCCCTGACAGGTGATATGAAATACTACCGGGCAACCTACCAGCATCAGTATTACTGGCCTTTGGGGGGAGGCAGTGCCTTTGCCTTGAACGGACAACTCGATTATGGTGAAGGTCTGGGCGGAAACAAATATCCGGTTTTCAAAAACTTTTATGCAGGCGGTATCGGTACGGTCAGAGGTTATGAAAGTTCCTCCTTGGGACCCATGCAGTATGATTACTATGGCGATCGCGAATATCTTGGTGGTTCAAAACGGGTTGTTGCCAATGCGGAACTGCAGTTCCCGTTTGCCGGGCAGGGATATGACCGGACCATGCGCTGGTTCCTCTTTACTGATGCCGGTAATGTCTTTGCAGAGGATGAAACGATAAAATTTGATGAAATGCGGTATTCGGCCGGTTTCGGTATTACTTGGATTTCTCCGATGGGACCGTTAAAATTGAGTATGGGTTTCCCATTGAATGCGAAAGATGGCGACCAGACAGAGAATTTCCAGTTTACTTTAGGGACTGGCTTCTGACCAACTTCTAGCGTAATATAGGATTGTTGTTTGATTTTTGGATTGGAGATAATTGTGAAATTGCTTTCAAAATCATTTTTTGACATCAAAAAGTGGGGTATCTTGATTTTATGTCTGGGTGCTTTTACAGTGGCACAGGCACAGGAACTGAAAATCGGCTTTGTCAACAGTGAGCGTATCATGCGCGATTCTGCACCAGCCAAATCAGCAACTGCAAAATTGGAAGCCGAATTTTCCAAGCGTGAAAAAGAATTGCGTAACATGCAAACCCGCCTGAAAACGATGAGTGAAAAACTGGAAAAGGATATGCCTGTTTTGTCCGAATCGGATCGGGTGAAACGTCAACGCGAACTGGCTGATTATGGACAGGAATTCCAAAGCAAAAATCGTCGTTATCGCGAAGATCTCATGCAACGTCGTAATGAGGAATTCTCGGTTGTGCTGCAACGTATCAATAAAGCGATCAACACGATTGCGCAATCTGAAAAATATGACCTGATTGTGCAGGATGCGGTTTATTTCAGCCCCAAAGTCGATATTACCGACAAAGTGTTAAGGGCACTGGGTAAATAAATAACTTTTTCGGTCAAAATAGCAGGATGGATATTCAGCTCAAAACGCTGGTTGACCGATTTGGAGGAGAGTTAAAAGGCAATCCAGATACACGCGTATCCGGATTTGCGCCTCTGGATTTGGCGCAACCTTCCCATATTACTTTTTTAACGAATCCGCGTTTGCGCAAACAGGCAAATACGTCTTTGGCCGCGGCATTGATATTGACACCGGCAGATAGCGAGCGTGTGACGGATTATCAGGGAGCCCGGATTCTAACGGGCAACCCCTATGCCTATTTTGCCTATGCGGCGCAATTTTTTCAAAGTCTGAAGGAAAAACCGCATGTACCCGGCATTCATGAAAGCGCCTGTATTGATCCCTCTGCAAAAATCGCTCAAACGGCAAAAATAGGTCCTTTTGTAACCATTGAAGCCGATGTCGAAATCGGTGACTACTGTGTCATTGAATCCGGCAGTTTTATCGGAAAAGGCGCCAGGGTGGGTGCCTATACCCGTTTTGCTCCCAGAGTCGTTTTTCATACACTTTGTGTGATTGGGATGCGATGTGAGGTTCGTTCGGGAGCCGTCATTGGTTCGGAAGGCTTCGGTTTTGCCAACGATAAGGGGGTTTGGGTCAAGATTCCGCAAACGGGACGGGTTGTTATCGGCAATGATGTGCAAATCGGTGCCAATACGACCATTGATCGGGGCGCCTTGTCAGATACGGTCATTGAAGATGGCGTCAAACTTGATAACCAGATCCAGATCGGACATAACTGTCATGTCGGAGCCCATTCCGCCATGGCAGGTTGTGTTGGTGTAGCAGGGAGTGCCATCTTTGGAAAAAGAGTCACGATTGGCGGTGCCGCCATGATTGGCGGGCATCTGAAAATCGCTGATGGAACACATGTCTCCGCTTCAAGTGTCGTGCAAAGTTCCATTGAAAAACCGGGAGCCTATACCGGTTTTTATCCGCTTGAAAAACACACTGACTGGGAAAGAACCGCCGTTGTATTGCGCAATCTCACGTCCATGCGGCAACGGGTTCGGGAGCTGGAAAAAACCGTTAAATCACTAGTAGAAGACAAAGAGTAAATATATGGATTTAAAAGATAAAAAAGTATTAAACGTCAACGATATTAAAAAAATACTGCCGCATCGTTATCCCATGCTGCTAGTCGATAAAGTATTGGACTGGGAGGCCGGAAAAAGTATTACCGCCATTAAAAATGTTTCTGCCAATGAAGAATTTTTTAATGGACATTTCCCCCATAATCCGGTAATGCCTGGCGTTTTAATTATTGAGGCTTTGGCCCAGACCGCCGCGATTTTTGCTTTTATGTCGGCAGGAGCCAAACTGGCGGAAGATGCCATCGTTTATTTTGCAACGATTGATAATGCACGTTTCAAACGCCCTGTTGAACCAGGTGATCAACTGGTAATGGAAGCCCAGCTGATTCGTAATATGCGCGGGATGTGGAAATTCAGGACGATCGGCTCTGTCGACGGCCAGGTCGCTGTCGAGGCGGAAGTGATGTGTGCTATTCGTGGTTCCACGGAGAAACAATGAGTCAGAATATTCATAGTACAGCTATTATCGATCCGAAAGCGGAAATTGACAGTACCGCTAGAATCGGTGCGTATTCCGTTATTGGACCGCATGTCAAAATTGGCGCCGGTACACGAATTGGTCCCCATGTCGTTATTGAAGGTCGTACCACGATCGGGAAAGATAATGACATTTTCCAGTTTGCGTCCATTGGCGCTGTGCCCCAGGATAAGAAATATGGCGGGGAACCAACGGCACTTGAAATCGGTGACAGAAATACCATACGGGAATATTGCACCTTGAATCTGGGGACAGTCCAGGATGCCGGTGTGACCCGTGTCGGTAATGATAACTGGATCATGGCCTATGTCCATATTGCCCATGACTGTCAGATTGGCAGCAATACGATTTTTGCCAATGCGACCCAACTGGCCGGACATGTCCATATTGCGGACTGGGTTATTTTGGGTGGCATGACAACGATCCATCAGTTTTGCAAAGTAGGCGCCCATGCGATGACAGGCGCGGCAACACGTCTTTCCCAGGATATTCCTCCCTATGTGTTAGTTGCCGGAACACCTCCCAGTGCCTATGGGATCAATATTGAGGGATTGCGTCGAAGAGGATTTACACCGGAGCAGATTGCCGCCATTCGCCAGTCCTACAAATTGCTATACAAGTCCGGTTTGACTTTGGAAGACGCAAAAGCCGCCTTAAAGGAGGAAGAGGCAAAATCTGCAGATGTGGCAGACTGTATCCATCTCATGCGTTCTTTCCTGGATACGGCCGATCGTGGCATTATTCGATAATTTTTGGCAAAAAAAGGTTGCCCCAAAGATGTCGGTCAGGCAACAGGGAATAATTGCTGTCTCAAAGGACGTGGCACGATGAAATCGATTGCAATGGTTGCCGGTGAAGTATCCGGAGATATTTTGGGGGGGCATCTTTTATCCGCCTTGCGTCCCCAGGTACCGGATACACTGATTCATGGAATTGGCGGGCAGAAAATGGCACAGTACGGATTTGTCAGTAACTGGCCGATGGAAAAACTTTCTGTCAATGGTTTCTTTGAAGTGTTCGCCCATTTTTTTGAAATCAAGGGAATCCGGGATCAATTGCAAAAAAGCCTGATTGAAAACCGCCCCGGCGTTTTTGTCGGCATTGATGCGCCGGAATTCAATCTGGGTCTGGAAATACAACTGAAAAAAGCCGGTATCCCAACGGTACATTTTGTGGGACCTTCCGTTTGGGCCTGGCGAAAAGGGCGCATCAAAACGATTGCCAAAGCCGTCTCCCGCATTCTGGTGCTTTTCCCGTTTGAAGTTGATATTTATGAAAAGGCGGGTATTCCCGTTACCTATGTCGGCCATCCTATGGTAAAAGGAATTCCCCTCAAACCGGATGTATCAGGCGCGCGTACCCAATTGGGACTGGATTTAAACAAACCTGTTGTCACTGTCATGCCGGGCAGTCGCCTCTCAGAAATCAAATACAACGGCGATGCCTTTATCGGCGCAATAAAAATACTGGCCCAACGTGATTCTTCCATCCAGTTTGTGGTACCCATGGCAGGAGAAAGACAGCAGCAGCTGTTTGCTCAAAAACTGGCTGAAGCCAAAATGGATGGGGTTTCATTAAAGGTCATTTCCGGGCAGTCGCATCAGGCCATGGAAAGTGCCGATGCCGTCCTGGTTGCTTCAGGAACGGCAACACTGGAAGTCGCCTTGTACAAAAAACCCATGGTAATCGCTTACCGGTTGATGCGGGCAACCTGGGAAATTGCAAAACGGGCTGTTACGCCTCCGATTGGCCTTCCCAATATTTTGGCCGGGGAAATGATCGTGCCCGAGTTTTATCAATATGACGCCACCCCGGAAGGACTGGCTAATGCCGTATGGAAACAGTTGCATGATGAAGCAAATCGACAGGCTTTATATGAACGTTTTTGTGTGATGCATGAATCCCTGATAAGGGATACGGCTGCTTTGAGCGCACAGGCTGTATGGGATGTCATGCATGGAAAATAGTTTGATGGCAACCCAGACAAGTTTTTCTTTTTGTGAAGAAACCGGGCTGATTTGCGGAGTGGATGAGGCAGGAAGAGGTCCCATCGCTGGTCCTGTTTTTGCCGCAGCCGTTATTTTGGACCCATCGCGCCCTATTGAAGGACTTCGGGATTCCAAAAAATTATCAGAAAAAAAACGCCGGAATCTGGCGATAAAAATCAGGGAAAAGGCTTTGGCATGGTCCATAGCAGCCTGTTCGGTTGAAGAAATTGATAGAATGAATATCTTAAATGCCACCATGCTGGCAATGAAAAAAGCAGTTGAAACCCTGTCTGTGACGCCGACACTGGCATT
Organism: uncultured Oxalobacter sp.; assembly: GCA_964485295.1. Classification (GTDB taxonomy): domain Bacteria; phylum Pseudomonadota; class Gammaproteobacteria; order Burkholderiales; family Burkholderiaceae_D; genus Oxalobacter. The sequence continues at coordinate 6,090 of CAZAIY010000023.1, forward strand.
GATTGACGGCAATCGTTGCCCGGTACTTGCCATACGAACGGAAGCTATTATTAAAGGGGATGATAAAGTGGACGCCATTTCAGCGGCTTCCATTTTGGCAAAAACGGCACGGGATGCCGCGCTTTTAAACCTGCATGAACAATATCCCCAGTATGCCTTCAATCAGCATAAGGGATACCCCACGGCATTGCATTTGAAAAGGTTGAAACAGTATGGCATTTCCCCTTTTCACCGTACCTCCTATGCGCCTGTCAGAAATCTGCTTCAAAAAACGACGGACTTTTAATTAACATGAAGCTGATTACCTCAAAAAACAATCCCCTATATCGTCAAATCCGCCAATTGGCCAATAGTACTAAGGCACGGCGTAAAAGTACCAAAACCATTTTGGACGGGATTCATTTGTGTCAGGCGTATCTGCTTCACATGGGCAATCCTCTTTTTTGTGTTGTCAATGAAATGGCACAAAAAATCCCTGAAATTGTTGACATCATGGCAAGCTGTCATGCCCGAAATGTAACGGTTTTACTGCTACCCGACAGGTTGTATCAGGAACTCAGTCAGGTTGAAGAGGGAGTTGGCATTCTTTTTGTCATTGAGCCGCCTCAATATGCCATTCCCGAAAAAATTCAGGATACGACAGTGTTACTCGATCGTATTCAGGATCCGGGCAATTTGGGATCGATATTTCGGAGTGCATCGGCAGCAGGTATTTCTGAAGTTTTCTGTAGCAGGAAAACAGCATCCGCCTGGTCACCAAGGGTATTGCGAGCCGGCATGGGCGCACATTTTATGATTCGTATTCATGAAAATGTCGATCTGGAGGCGTTGATGGATCGGTCAGACATACCCGTTATTGCCACTTCGTTATCGGCAACACTAACGCTGTATGATTTTGATCTCAAAAGTCCGGTTGCGTGGCTTTTGGGACATGAGGGACAGGGTGTCTCGGAACTTTTACAGAAAAAGGCAGACATAAAGTTAAGAATACCGCATATGGGCAAACAGGACTCGTTAAATGTCGCTGCCTGTGCGGCAGTCTGCTGTTTAGAAAAGTTACGCAAGAAAACATAAGGAGATACTATGAACCTGGATTTTTTACGTCCGGAGCAGCATATTCGGGATTTGCGTCAATTGAGTTGGCCCTCCGATTTGAAAATTCTGGTTTTGGCACCGCATCCCGATGATTTTGATGCCATTGGAGTAACATTGAAATTTTTTCATGATTTGGGACTGGAAATTTTTGCGGCTGTGTCGGTAACCGGTAGCGGTATCGATGAGGCATATGGTGCCGGCATGACGCTAGTGGATAAACAGAATCTTCGTATCAGGGAACAACAGGACAGCATGCGCTATTTTGGATTGCCACAAAATCGGGTCTCTTTTTTGTACTTGAATAATGAAGCGGATGATCAATTGGCTGAGGATTCCGACAACAAGGCACAATTGACCCGACTTGTGCGTCAGTTAAAACCGGATTTGCTGTTTTCTCCACATGGCAATGATACCAATAGGGCGCATCGCGCCATGTATGCACTGGTGTCGCAAATCGCTTCCGAAATGGATTGGCCTATTGCCCTGATGTTGAATCGGGATGCCAAGACACTGGATATGAGAACGGATTTTTATCTGGCGTTTGATGAAAATGAAGCGGCATGGAAAGGCAGGCTGTTACGTTTTCATGATTCACAGCATCAACGAAATCTCAAAACACGGGGTTATGGTTTTGACGAGCGTGTTTTGCGCCTTAATCAGGCTATTGCAAAGGAATTGAAAATCAGTCTGCCTTATGCTGCCGCCTATGAAGTTTGTCTTTTTGATTAAAAGGCATCAGCCATTTTTTTCTTTTGCCGACTCTAACTCATGAACAATGGTTGAAGAGATTTCCTCAATTGATTTGTTCGTGGATGATAAGAAGATAATGCCTTCCTTTTCCATGATGGATTCGGCTTCACTGACTTCATAACGGCAATTTTCCAAAGAGGCATATTTGCTGTCAGGTAAACGGACATTCCGGATTTGGGAGAGGCGAACGGGACTGATACTCAAACCAAAAAGCTTGTTTTTAAAAGGAATCAGGGCAGATGGGAGTTTTTTCCTCTCAAAATCTTCCGGAATCAGCGGGTAATTGGCCACTTTTAAACCATACTGAATGGCAAGGTACAAACTGGTTGGTGTTTTGCCACTTCTTGAAACCCCCAAAAGAATAACATCTGCTCCTGCCAGATTGGCATTGGACTGGCCATCATCGTGGGCAATGGTGAAATGAATGGCCTCAATTCGATCTTCATATTCATCCGTACCTGTATTTTGATGGCTTAAACCGATTTCCTGCTTGGCTGTTGTTCCCAACTCGCTCGTCAATTGATTGATGAGTGGCTGCATGATGTCAATATGTAATGCATCGGCCTGATGAAGAATGGATAACAGTTCCGGTTTTACCAGTGTTGAGAAGACAATGGGTCTTCCTGCTGTTTTTCTCGCTCTTTGAATCCGTTCTGTGATTTCCCTTGTTTTTTCGGGAGTATCCACGAAAGGAACCCGGATTTTCTGTAAGGGAATTTCAAACTGGCTTAAAACTGAACGAGCCAAGGCTTCGGCAGTCAAACCGGTTCCGTCAGATACGATATACACCTGGCGCATGGAGTTGGAAATGTTCTCTGTCATAACAATAGTCCAAAATGGTTGATCATGTTCATTAAAAAACTTCTATCATTTTAACAAGCTATGCGTTTTTGGATACATAAAGATTGTGAATTTTACAAAATCGTGATGAAATACTGGAAGTATCAGTTTATTAACAAAATAGTCCAATTGGCAGTAGTTTTTTATTGTAAAATAACGTTTTTTTCGCTTGAGAATTGCTTTAGGAGACCGTTATGACGGATGCAGTAAAGTCGGATGTTTATGTTATTCCTTTTACAGAATTAAGAATGACAGATGTGCCATCTGTGGGAGGAAAAAATGCCTCTTTGGGAGAGATGATTAGCCAATTGCAAAGCAAAGGTGTTCGTGTTCCAGGTGGCTTTGCGACAACATCACAGGCATATCGTGATTTTCTTTCGTATAGTGCGGATGGGGGAGAAACACTGGCCAAGCGTATAGAAGCTTTACTGGCAAAAACAGATGTTCATGATGTGCGTCAATTAACTGAAGCCGGTGCAACCATTCGTCAATGGATTGTGGATACACCTCTTCAACCTCGCTTGGAAAAAGAAATTTTAGCTTACTATGAAAAACTGTTAAGTATTTCATCCCCGGATGTTTCTTTTGCTGTCCGTTCGTCTGCGACTGCTGAAGATTTGCAGGATGCCTCTTTTGCAGGACAGCAGGAAACCTATTTGAATATTTCCGGAAAAGAGAATTTACTCAGAGCCGTCAAACAGGTTTTTGCTTCCTTGTATAACGATCGTGCCATTTCCTATCGTGAACAAAGAGGTTTTAAACACGAAGAAGTCGCCCTTTCTGTCGGTGTCCAGCAAATGGTTCGCTCTGATGTCGGCGCATCAGGTGTCATGTTTACCATTGATACCGAATCGGGTTTTTCCGATGTTGTCTTTATCACTTCCAGTTATGGCCTGGGTGAAACCGTTGTTCAGGGTGCCGTCAATCCGGATGAATACTACGTTCATAAGCCCATGTTGGAAAAAGGAAAAATGGCCATTGTTCGTAGAAAACTGGGATCCAAGCTGATCCAGATGGTTTTTGCAAAAGATCCTTCAAGTAAGGAACCGGTTGAAACGATTGATGTTCCTGTCGAAATGCAGCAGCGTTTTTCCCTGACCAATGAGGAAGTAATGGAACTGGCCCGGTTTGCCATGACTATCGAAAAACATTACGGCCGTCCCATGGATATAGAATGGGGTAAGGA
>CAZAIY010000024.1:0-9497 GCA_964485295.1 uncultured Oxalobacter sp.
CGCCACTTCCGACAATAACCAGTTGTCCTCCTTTTTCCAGCAGCATGTTAATGGAACCCAGCACGAGATTTAAGCCTTTTTGTGAGGCAAAACGACTTACGATGCAAAAAAGCGGTTTTTCATTCTGAAAATCGATTTTCATCTCTTTTTGCAGGGCGTAGCGGCATTGCTTTTTACCGGTAATGGATCGGGCATTGTATGTTGTAACTAAAGCGGGATCGGTGGAAGGGTTCCAGAAATTAACGTCGATACCATTTAAAATACCGACAACATCCGCATGCCGTTTTTGAATGATTCCGCCCAATCCGCAGGATTGTTCACCTTCTTGTATTTCTTTTGCGTATGTTGGACTGACAGTTGTTATTTTGTCGGCATAGGAAAGAGCGGTTTTAAGAAAGGAGACCTGGCTATAAAATTCCATTCCTTCCGAATGAAACAGATTTCGGGGCAAATCCAGTTCATGAAAAAGATGTTCCGGAAAATTGCCCTGATAGGCCATATTGTGAATGGTAAAAACGGTACCTGCCAGTTTTTTTCCTGCAGACTGTTCCAAAACTTTAAGGTAGGCAAAAGTCAAACCGGAATGCCAGTCATGTCCATGCAGGATTTCCGGCCGCCAGAAATAATCAAATCCCTCAACCAGACGAACGGCCATCCAGCCCAACAGGGCAAATCGTCTGTGGTTGTCTCCATAGGATTGACCATAGATATCGATATAGGGATTGCCCGGCCTGTCATAAAGTCCGGGAGCGTCAATGTAATAAATGGGTAAACCGGATTGCGGTAATATGCCGTAAAAAAGTTTCAAGGTATGTGCACCGAAACGGGGGGCAAATTCCGCAACCAGATGTTTGTTTTGGATATGATGGATTAAAGCGGGAAAACCGGGAACAAGCATTCTGACGTCACATCCGATTTTTGCCAGTTCTGGGGGCAGGGAACCTGTGACATCAGCCAATCCGCCGGTTTTCAAAGCCGGAAAAACTTCACTACAGACGTGTAAAACACGCAATGCATTTTTTTTGATTTTCACTTATTCAACCCTGGGAGTGTCTTTTAAATTGTTCAACATTTCTTCTGTAACCAGTACAACGCCGTTTGGTGTCCTGTTGAATCGTTGAGAATCCAGTTCGTGATTTTCTCCTATGACCATACCCTCCGGAATTTGGCAGCCTCTATCAATAATTGCGCGTCTGATGCGTGATCCCTGTCCGATTGTGACATGAGGCAAAAGAACGGACTGATCGATATTGCAAAATGGTTGTACCCTGACATTGGAGAACAGGATGGTATTGGAGATTCTTGAACCAATAATGATGCATCCTCCTGAAACCATCGTATTGGAAATGACTCCATCCATACCATGTGGATCCGGAACGAATTTGGCAGGAGGCAGTTGTTCCTGATATGTCCAGATAGGCCAGTTTTCATCATAAAGATTGAGTTCAGGTATATTTGCAGTCAGATCCAGATTGGATGACCAGAATGCATCAAGCGTTCCAACATCTCTCCAGTAGGGTTTGACAATACTGGAAGGGGGAACACAAGACATACTAAAGTAATGGGCCATCGCTTCTCCAGCCCCAACAACTTTAGGTATGATGTCATTTCCGAAGTCATGAGATGAATTTGAATCCTTGGCATCCTCTCTTAAAAGACCATACAGATATTCCGCATTAAAGACATATATACCCATACTGGCAAGTGCCATATCAGGATTGCCTGGCATTCCGGGCGGATCCTGCGGTTTTTCAAGAAAGCCGGTGATTTTCCGGTTTTCATCAACCTGCATCACCCCGAAAGCCGATGCGTCCTTGCGAGGAACTTCTATACAGGCAACAGTACAGGCGGATTTTTTTTCTGCATGATCAAGAAGTAGCTGGGAATAATCCATTTTGTAGATATGATCACCTGCCAGAATAAGGATATAGTCCGGTTCGTAGGAACGCAGGATATTCATGTTTTGTGAAATGGCATCTGCTGTACCACGATACCATAATCCTTCTTCCATTTGCTGTCCTGCCGGCATGATGTCAATAAATTCATTGTGAATGCCTCTTAGGAAGTTCCATCCACGTTGCAGATGACGAATCAATGAATGCGGTTGATATTGTGTAATGACACCGATTCTGCGAATTCCGGAATTAATGCAATTGGATAGGGCAAAATCGATAATACGAAATTTTCCTCCAAAATAAACGGCAGGTTTTGCCCGACTATCCGTCAGTTGCATCAGTCGGCTTCCACGACCTCCTGCCAGTACAAGTGCGATAGTCCGTTTGGGAAGTTGACTTGCCAGTAGCACTTTGTTTACAACAAATTTCATTTGAATTCCCCTTTATATTCTTTCAAGCTATTCTTTTCAGGATCGTTACCAAAATCAGGTAACAACCGTTGGTTTTTCCATCCCTGTGTGCTGTGAAATTGCGGCAATTTGAGAGGCAATTTCAATTAAATCGGCCAATGCGGTTTGAGGATCCTGCTGAAGCAGGTTTTTATCCGGCTCGTACCTGTCAAAATAAACCCGCAAGGTGGCTCCAACGGTTCCTGTTCCGGACAAACGGAAAATGATCCTTGAACCATCCGTAAAAAATATGCGTATACCCTGATTTTTCGAAATGGAATGGTCTATGGGGTCGGTATAGCTGAAATCATCTGCCTTTTCGATGGTATTTTTACCAAACTGTTTACCTGCAAGAGAAGACAGTTTTTCCCTCAGACCCGATATAAGCGTATTCGCTTTTTGGGAGTCGACATGTTCGTAGTCATGTCTTGAATAATAGTTTCGACCAAATTGTGACCAATGATCCAAAACCAGTTCATTGACGGATTTGCCTGAGACGGCGATGAGATTCAGCCAGAATAAAATGGCCCATAGTCCGTCTTTTTCCCGTATGTGAAGGGAACTGGTTCCGTAGCTTTCTTCACCGCAAAGTGTAATTCTTCCCGCATCCATCAGGTTTCCAAAAAACTTCCATCCGGTAGGCGTTTCATAACAGGGAATTTTTAATGCGGAAGCAACCCTGTCAGCGGCAGTTGATGTCGGCATGGAACGGGCAATTCCGGCAATACCCTGGCGGTAACCAGGGATTTTATGCGCGTTTGCAGCAAGAATAGCCAGACTGTCTGATGGTGTAACTGCCAGTTTACGTCCGACAATCATATTGCGATCTGCATCGCCATCTGTTGCCGCAGCAAAATCAGGGGCATTGGGCCCGTTCATATAACTTATCAGTTCGTGTGCATTGACCGGATTGGGGTCAGGATGAAGCCCCCCGAAATTTTCAAGTGGAATGGAATGGATGACCGTTCCTTTGGGAGCGCCAAGAATATCTTCAATAATTCTTGTTGCATAAGGACCACACACCGCATGCATGGCATCAAATCGCATTTGGAAACCGCCTGCAAAAAGAGCACGAATCGAATCAAAATCAAAGATCGATTGCATCAATTCCGCATAATCGGAAACAGAATCAATCACTTCGATTTTCATTCCTTCTATTTCTGTGACACCGATTTGACTCAGATCGACGGCGGGAATATCACAAATGCGATATTGCGTAATCCGATTGGTGCGAGCGAATATTTCTTCAGTAAATTTTTCGGGTGCAGGTCCGCCATTGCCGATGTTGTATTTGATCCCAAAATCCCCGTCCGGTCCGCCAGGATTATGACTGGCAGATAGAATAATGCCGCCATAGGCCTGATATTTTCTAATAATGTGGCTTGCTGCAGGCGTGGATAAAATTCCATTTTGTCCAACCAGAACTTTACTCCATCCGTTTGCAACAGCCATTCGCAGGATGGTTTGAATGGCATTTTTGTTGTGATAACGGCCATCACCACCTAAAACGAGTGTCTGTCCCGAAAGAGGTCCCAGAGAATCAAAAATAGACTGAACGAAATTTTCAAGGTAGTGTGGTGATTGAAAAACTTCTACCTTTTTCCGTAAACCGGATGTTCCCGGTTTTTGTTCCGCTATGGGTGCTGTTGATATGGTCAGAATGGACATACATGTTCTCCTGTTTTAGGAACAGCCTTTTTGAAATCTTTATTAAAAATAAGTTAAGGCTGATATGTTTTCACAGAAAAACTTCTTCTTAACCTATATTAGCAAGTTTAATGCCTGACCGCTAGTAGTATTGTATGAGGTTCCAAAAAGGCCTGAAATTCCAAATGTTCCCCTTTTTCTTTTTCTCCGATATTATCCATTTCCAACTCCCATTGTCCGCTAGGCAATCTGAAAATGGCATGCTGTGTGGAGGCATTGATCAGGATCAGACAGTCTTGGGAAGTTCCATTTGTCCGGATAAGAATGCCTATGCAATAGTTCTGTTTGGAGTCCCATCCCTTTCCTGAAATTTCTTTACCGGAACTGGAAAGCCATTGTATTGAGAATTCGGAAGTATCGATGGCATTAAATTTCTCTTCAAACCAATTGGCATATCTGAGGGCAGGATACTTTTTCCGTAAATGAATCAATTCCTGTACGTATTTTTGAAATGCCTTATCTGCTTTTTCCCAGTTTAACCAGGTCGTTTCATTGTCCTGGCAATATGCATTATTGTTTCCGTGCTGCGTTTGGCCTAATTCATCCCCTGCCAACAGCATGGGTGTTCCCTGTGAAAACAGTAGTGTTGCAACCAGTGCTTTTTTATACTGTTGTCTTAGGGAATTGATTTGCGGGTTGTTTGTCGGTCCTTCCACGCCACAGTTTTTACTCAGATTCTTATTGTGTCCGTCCCGGTTGTTTTCATTGTTTGCCTCATTGTGCTTATTGTTGTAACTGACGAGATCGTGCAGGGTAAAACCGTCATGTGCCGTAATAAAGTTGACTGAAGCAAATGGCATGCGAAGATCGTGTTGAAAGATATCACTGGAGCCGGCAAAACGACGGGCAAACTCTCCTGGAGCAGGTGTTTGATGCAGCCAGAATGCACGCATGGTATCCCGGTATACATCGTTCCATTCCAGCCAGCCATTGGGAAAATTTCCCAATTGATAACCGTTTGGACCAATATCCCAGGGCTCGGCAATTTTTTTTACACGGGATAAAACGGGGTCTTTTGCTATGGTAGTAAAAAAGTGGGCCGTGCTGGAAAAGGCGTCTTTCGTTCTGCCAAGGATGGATGCCAGATCGAATCGAAAACCATCAACCTGCATTTCCTGAACCCAGTATCTTAAGGAATCGATAACCATTTGCAGCACAATGGGGTGCCCCAGATTCAGGCTGTTGCCACAACCGGACCAATCTATGTATTCAGCCTGATTGCCGGGTGATAGGTGGTAGTAAGTGGCGTTGTCTATTCCCCGAAAACTTATCATCGATCCCTGTTTTCCGCCTTCAGCAGTATGGTTGTATACCACATCCAATATGACTTCAATTCCCCTGCCATGCAAGGCTTTTACCATATCCCGAAATTCCGATACAGGGGTTGTTCCGTTTCGTCCTGACCAATATCTTTCATCCGGAGAAAAAAAACCAATGCTGGAATAACCCCAGTAGTTGTTTAATCCCATTTCGAGCAAACGGGGTTCATCCGCATGGGTTTGAACAGGCAGAAAACTGATCGAGGTAATGCCCAGGTTTTCCAAGTAGTCCAAAATGACAGGATGGGCCATTCCGGCATAAGTCCCCTGTATTTCTTTGGGTACAAGGGGGTGCTGTTTCGTGAAACCTTTAATATGGGTTTCATAGATAATCATTTCGGATAAGGGGATGTTCGGGCGTGTTACGTTTCCCCAGTCATATTGCTCATGGATTACCTGTCCTTTTAAGGCAATGGGGGTCGTGTTTTCAGGATTGTCGTCATAAAAAGCCTTCCCTCCATTAAATTTTCCGATGATTTTTTTTGCATAGGGATCCAAAAGGACTTTATTGGGATTGAAACGATGACCTTTTTCGGGCTGATAAGGACCTGCGACACGATAACCATATATCAGGCCAGGCAGGGTATTGGGCAAATAGCCGTGCCAGATGCCGCCGGAGACGGAATTCATGAAATAGCGTTTGATCTCCTGTTTTCCTTCAGCATCAAAAATACACAACACAACATTTGTCGCATTCGGTGAAGCCAGGGCAAAGTTGATGCCTTTTCCATCCCAGTTTGCGCCCAGGGGAAACGGGGATCCGGGGTCCAATTTTTCCAAATTACCAAAGATCATAAAGTTTCTTTTCTAACAAACATACATGTTGCAAGTGGTGGGGCGGTTATTTCCAAAGACCAGTCATGATTATTAGACCATATTTTTTGTGCTTTTAATTCATTGTTGTGTATTCCGCTTCCTCCATATATATGGGCATCTGTATTGATAATTTCGCGGTACCAGCCGGATTGGGGCACTCCTATACGGTATCCGTAACGGGGAACAGGGGTGAAATTGCAGACGACGATGACAAAATGACCGGCATTATCCCAGCGAATAAAAGAAAAAACGGAAGCGGTTGTATCGTAATGGATAATCCATTCAAAACCTCTTTGTTCAAAATCGAGTTCGTGCAATGCAGGATAATAGGTATATACGGAATTGAGGTCACGAATTAACCGTTGCAGTCCTGCATGAAGAGGGTATTGCAATAAATCCCATTCAATACTGGTATTGGCATTCCATTCGGAATACTGTCCGATTTCATTTCCCATGAAAAGAAGTTTTTTTCCGGGGTGTCCCCACATAAAACCATAGTAACAGCGCAGGTTGGCAAAACGCTGCCATTCGTCTCCAGGCATTTTTCCTATCAGGGATCCTTTACAGTGGACAACTTCATCATGGGAAAGTGGCAGGATGAAATTTTCATAAAAAGCATACATGATGCCAAAACGGATTTTGTCCTGGTGATATTTCCTGAAGATGGGATCTTCATGCATATAGGATAAAGTATCATTCATCCAACCCAGATTCCATTTGTAATGAAATCCGAGGCCACCCTCCTCAACGGGACGGGAAACTTTTGGGAAACTGGTGGATTCCTCTGCTATGGTGATTGCCTCAGGTCTTTCCGTACGAATGATTTCATTCATGTTTTTTAAAAAAGCAATGGCCTCAAGATTTTCCCTGCCACCGTATTTGTTCGGCAGCCATTCGCCCGGCCGCCGACTGTAATCCCTGTAAAGCATGGAGGCAACTGCATCTACGCGTAATCCATCTATTCCATACCGTTCAATCCAGTACAGTGCATTACCGACAAGATAATTACGGACTTCTGTTCGTCCATAGTTGTAAATGATGCTCCCCCAGTCCTGATGAATACCTTCGCGGGGGTCCTGATGTTCGTAGAGGTAAGTGCCATCGAATTGGGCAAGCCCATGTGAGTCTGCCGGAAAATGGGCAGGCACCCAATCCAGAATGACGCCAATTCCATGATCATGTGCGGTTTGAACAAATTTTCTGAACTCGTCAGGTGTACCAAATCGGGATGTAATGGCATATAAACCTACCGGCTGATAACCCCATGATTCATCAAAGGGATGTTCGGCAACGGGTAAAAGTTCAATATGGGTAAATCCCAAATTCTTGACATAAGGAATCAGTTGTTCTGCCAGTTCCTGGTAAGTCAGCCATTTCCACCCGTCTTTTTTTCTCCAGGAACCCAAATGGACTTCATAAATACTGATGGGAGCATCAAGAGCATTGGCTTTTTTGCGTTCTTCTTTTGATGGATAGATTTCCGGCAGGGGATGGATAATGGATGCTGTATCAGGGCGAATTTCCGCACGGAAGGCAAAAGGATCGGATTTGAGGAAAACCTCGCCCGTTTTCGCTTTTATTTCATATTTATATAAATCTCCCGGCATAACATGGGGAATAAAAATTTCCCATATGCCACATTCGATGCGATATCGCATCATATGCCTGCGACCATCCCAATTATTAAAGCTGCCAACGACGGAAACCCGTTTGGCATGGGGTGCCCATACAGCAAAAGTCGTGCCTGATACCCCATCTATTTTTTGGGGGTGACTTCCCATTTTTTCATAAGGACGATGGTGAGTTCCTTCTGCCAGTAACCACACATCCAAGTCTCCCAGAACATGAAAAAAGCGATAGGCATCTTCCATGTCCTGTTCGTGATCTCCCCAGTTGATCCGAAGTCGATAGGGAAAAGGGGTTTGCCGGTTTTCAATAAAACCTTCAAATAAAGCCGTATTGCCAATTCTTTGCAGGTCAATAATTTTTGTGCCGGTAATGGTGTCTACGACAGCAACACTCCATGCTTCCGGAATTAAGGCACGAACAACAAGCCGTCCATTTTCCTGATGGATACCCAAAAGAGAAAACGGGTCGCGATGATCCCCGGAAATCAATGCCCGCAATTCGGGATTTTGTATAGTTGTTTCTGGCATGATCTATCCTTTCCTTTTCGCTTCGTCAGGATCGGCTTGCGGATTTTGTATAGTCGTTTCTGACATTATTTATCCTTTGAATGATTTAATCCAATGAAAAAATCTTATAGATCAAAGGTTTTTATCATCTATATAAGTTAATGTTAAAACATTTTTAAGATGAAAAAGATGTTTTTGAAACAACTTTTTTTGCTTTTTGTGTATGTTTTTGAGTGGACTTGAAAAAAATCAAAAAGCTACATATTTTGATATTCAGGACCATCTCCCCCTTCAGGTGCGACCCACGTGATATTTTGTGTGGGGTCTTTAATGTCACAGGTTTTACAGTGCAAACAGTTGGAAGGATTCATCCGAAGATGGACATTACCGTTTGAATCGGGGATGAATTCATAGACTGCAGCCGGGCAGTAAAAGGATTCCGGGCCGCCATATTTTTTCAGGTTGATGCAAACAGGCACATCTTTATTTTTCAGCAAAAGATGGGAGGGCTGATTTTCATTATGGTGTGTTCCGGAAAGGTATAGTGAAGACAGGATGTTTTTTTGGGAATGGGTGGTTTTGTTATAAGGGAATGGCTTGCACAACATGGCTTCTTTTAAATACTCGTGATCATATCGATTGCGATGCAGCGTCCAGGGAGCCTTTCCCTGCAGCACGATTTGATCAAAACCGAACAAGAATGCCCCTACAGGTAATTTTTTGTTCATATAAGGCTTGAAGTTGCGAGCCAGATAAAGTTCCTCGTATAACCAGGACTGTTTAAAAAGGGAGGGATAGGCGTCCAGTACAGGATGACAGGATTTTTTTTCCAGCGCTTCAAAAGCGGCATCGGCTGCCAGTATGCCGGATTTCATGGCGGTATGAATTCCCTTGAGTTTTGCTCCATTCATGAATCCGGCATTACAGCCTATTAAAAGGCCTCCCGGAAAAACCAGATCGGATAAAGACTGTATTCCTCCTGTTGCGAGTGTTTTTGCGCCATATTCCAAACATTCTCCTTTTTCAAGGAACCGGGAAATATCGGGATGGGATTTCAGTTTCCGGAACTCTTCATAAGGGGAAAGATACGGATTTTCATAATCCAGTCCGATGATAAGACCAATGGCAATTTGGTTATTGGGCATATGATAGAGAAAGGCACCGTTATAGGTTTTA
>CAZAIY010000025.1:0-223 GCA_964485295.1 uncultured Oxalobacter sp.
GATTTGAACCCCCACGTCTCTCAACACATGGACCTGAACCATGCGCGTCTACCAATTCCGCCACGTGGGCAATATCTTGACATATTCTAATATGTTTAAGACTTACGTGATGTAGGGTGATAATTCTAGCATTATTAAATTTGAAGTCAATCTTCTTGCGTTTCTATCTGAAATACTTCAATATTGTATTTTTCATTATGTTGAGTGAATTTTAGGATTATTT
>CAZAIY010000025.1:233-9232 GCA_964485295.1 uncultured Oxalobacter sp.
TGTATTAATACCTAAAATAAAGATTTTTAGAACTTATTATTGAGTTGAATTCCTTTGAAACGATATTCATATCCAATTCCGAGTAGGGAAGAAATTCTTGATATGCTGAGGAAATCCTCTGGCAATCAGAACATAAAAACTATTGCTAAAGCACTCCATGTAAAACGGGGAGAAATAGAGGGATTAACACGTCGTCTTGATGCTATGCAACGAGATGGGCAAATAAGTTTTACAGAACAAAAAGGTTATACCATCAAAAGTTCGACTCGTTTTATTGCCGGACGAGTTACCAGTCATCCAGATGGATATGGTTTTTTAATACCAGATGAAGGTGGTCATGACATTTATTTGTCTGAAAAGGAAATGCAGAAAGTCATGCATGGTGATCATGTACAAGTACGCGTTATTGCCAGTGATAGACGTGGGCGTTTTGAAGGAACAATTGTAGAGGTTTTATCTCGAGCGCATACGCATGTGGTTGGAAGACTTTTGCATGAAAACGGAAATTGGTTAATTGCGCCAGAAGATCGAAGAATCGTTCATGATATTCTTGTTGAAAATCCGCCCAAAAATGTCCATCCAGGCCAATTCGTTAATGCGAAATTAATTACCCAGCCTTCCAAATATTCACTGCCATTAGCACAAATTGAGGAAGTCTTGGGTGATATGGCTGATCCTGGTATTGAAATTGAGATTGCTGTCCGTAAATTTGGATTGCCTCATATTTTTTCTAAAGAAACGATTGATCATGCCAACAGTTTGCCGGATGAGGTTCAGTTGGCAGATAAGGCAAATCGTATTGATTTGACGGATATTCCATTTATCACGATTGATGGAGAAGATGCTCGCGATTTTGATGATGCTGTTTATTGTGAGCCTGTCAAAATTGGAAGAACAACGTCTTACCGCTTATTAGTGGCGATTGCGGATGTGAGTCATTATGTAAAACCCAATGATCCTATTGATAAAGATGCTTTATTAAGATCAACGTCAGTTTATTTTCCGCGTAGAGTTATCCCTATGTTGCCGGAAAAACTTTCCAATGGGTTATGTTCGCTAAATCCCAATGTTGATCGTTTGGCATTAGTGTGCGATATGGTTGTTAGTTCAGAGGGAAAACTGGATGCCTATCAGTTCTATCCTGCTGTAATCAGATCTGTAGCCAGAATGACGTACACAGCGGTTGCGGCTATTTTGCAAAGTCCTCATGGGCCTGAAGCGACTATTCATGCTGGAGTTGTCCCTCATATCAGGAATTTATTTTCAGTGTACCGTGTTCTTTTTGATGCTCGTGAAGGTCGAGGTGCTATTGATTTTGAAACGGTAGAAACTTACATCGTTAGCAATGCAGAAGGGAAAATAGAGAAAATTTTGCCACGCATACGTAATGACTCACACAAATTGATAGAAGAATGTATGCTGGCAGCAAATGTATGTGCAGCAGATCTCTTAATCAGATATCAGCATCCAGGTGTTTATCGTGTACATGCAGTTCCATCCAGTGAAAAATTGGATCAGATAAGGGCTTTTCTTGCTCCATTGGGTTTGCGTTTGAACGGAGGTCAATCTCCTCAACCATCCGATTATGCCGTATTGATTAAACAGGTTTTGCCTCGTCCGGATGCTCCTCTTTTGCAAACGATGCTGTTACGATCGATGCAACAGGCCATGTACAGTCCAGATAACATTGGACATTTTGGCTTGGCATATCAGGCGTATACACATTTCACCAGTCCAATCAGGCGTTATCCGGATTTGTTGACTCATCGTGTTATCAAAGCCATTTTACAGGGCAGACGTTATGAACCTGCTGGCGTCGATAGACGTGTTTTGAATAAAAATGTTTCAAATACAGTACGTCGCCAGATGAATAAGGAACGATTGGAAGGACGCGTTACTGGTACACCTGAAAATTCCATCTGGCATGCACTGGGTTTACACTGTTCGGCAAATGAACGTCGTGCAGATGAAGCTTCCCGTGATGTCGAAGCCTGGCTGAAATGTTATTTTATAAAGGACAAATTGGGAGAACATTTCAGTGGAACCATATCAGGCGTGATGCCTTTTGGTATTTTTGTACAACTTGATGATTTGTATATTGAAGGGATGGTACACGTTACCGATTTAGGAACCGATTACTATCATTTTGACGAAGTAAGGCATGAATTGCGAGGTGAACGTTCAGGTGTACGTTATCAATTAACGGATAGAGTGACAGTACAGTTGAGTCGAGTAGATCTTGATAGTCGTCAAATTGATTTGGCTATTATTAGCGGTCCCTTTAAAACAAAAGAAAAAGGGCAGATGGCGCAAGGAACTGTTCCAGTATCACAATCGGTACTTTTTGACCGCGTGAAAAAACAGAATATTACTCAAATTTCAGATCAAAGAAATTTGCCGCCAAATGCATCTCGGTCAGGTCACAAAAAAAATGATGATACTTCATTATTTTCGAGTCAGAAAAGAACAAAACACCGGAAACGAAGATGAAAAAACGTCTTATTTTTGGCTTTCATGCCGTTAGAGCCCGATTACGGCATGAAGCGGAATCTGTTCATGAAATCTATTATGATGCATCACGTTCAGACCATAGAATGCAGGATTTATTGCTTTTTGCAAAAGAAGCCAGGGTTAAATTGATTCAGGCGGATGAAAATCGGCTTTTTAATTTGGCAGGAACATCCCGTCATCAAGGAGTGGTTGCCCGGGTTCAGATATTGTCTCCGGCACGAAATTTGGAAGAACTATTGGATGCCATTGAAGATAAACCACTTTTATTAATATTGGATGGCATAACCGATCCTCATAATTTAGGCGCCTGTCTACGAGTTGCTGATAGTGCCGGAGCACACGCTGTAATTGCGCCGAAAGACAAGTCAGTTGGAATTAATGCCACTGTGGCAAAAGTGGCCAGTGGAGCGGCTGAAACGGTTCCTTACATTACAGTAACAAACCTTGCACGGGCTTTAAGAGAATTAAAAGAACGTGGTATACAGGTGATCGGAACAGCTGATACAGCAGAAAAATCACTGTATGAGATGGATTTTACATCTGGTGTTGCATTGGTTATGGGGGCAGAAGGTCATGGTTTGCGTCGTTTAACGAAAGAAACCTGTGATGAATTAATTAGTATTCCAATGTTTGGACAGGTGGAAAGTTTGAATGTTTCTGTTGCATCAGGTATCTGTCTTTATGAGGCAAGACGACAAAGGCTTAATTAAAAAAAGAAATTAACATTTGTGCTTTATGCCTTAAACAGGCTATTATCTGCCTCTTATATTAAATATTAATTTTTGATAAACCATGTTTCATAATCTTCGTGAAGATATTGCCAGTATTTTAGAACGCGATCCCGCTGCCAGAAACACGTGGGAAGTTCTTACTTGCTATCCAGGATTTCATGCGATTATTCTTCATCGGGTATCACATTGGCTTTGGCGTCATCGTTTACGTTGGTTAGGACGCTTTTTATCTTCTTTATCAAGACTTGCAACAGGAATAGAGATTCATCCGGGAGCCGTAATTGGACGAAGGGTTTTTATTGATCATGGTTTTGGAGTCGTAATAGGTGAAACTGCTGAAGTTGGAGATGACTGTACCATTTATCAAGGTGTTACTTTAGGAGGAACCTCTCTTGCTGAAGGAAAGAAACGTCACCCAACATTAAAAAGAGGTGTTATTGTTGGTGCGGGAGCACAGCTTTTAGGTAATTTCACCGTTGGAGAAAATGCCAAAGTTGGTTCTAATGCTGTTGTTATTCGGGAAATTCCGGCAGGGGCAACCGTAGTCGGAAATCCTGCCCGGATTATTCTCCAGACGGATAAGGAAAAAGGAGATGATGCCGCGGCACAACTTTTTTCTTCTTATGGTATTGCAGTCAATGTGGATGATCCCTTGTTTAAGGCTCTTAGAGGATTAATCAATAATGCGGCAGCACAGGATATTCAGTTAAAGAGTATCAAGCAGGCCTTGGAAAAAGCTGGAATTGATTATGAAGAAGTTCCAGAAAGAGAAAAAGTGGATACAGAGCAATTAGAAAAACTGGTGGAATAATTTGTGCAACTTTTGGTAAAAGTTGTTCAATCCGTCAAATGCAAAAAACCTGTATGGCAAAATAGGCTGACTTGCAATTTCAGAGCCGCTTTATATTTTTCAGTTCAAAAAAATAAGCCCATATTGCTTTGCCATATGGGCTTAACTTCAATGAGCCATCTCAAATAGGATTAGGAAGCGGTTTTATTTATGCTTTTTTGATATTGCAAATAATATTCATCCATCAGTGTGCTCAAGGCATGACCGATACGGGTATATTCCACTTCAGTCAGATTGGCCAAGGAAACACGAGCAGAAGGGTGTGCTGTTCCAAAACCGGACCCAGGAAGAAGGACAACACCGGATTGCTCGGCTAATTTGAAGAGGAATTCGTTTGGTTTCAGTTTTTTGAGAAGCCAATCGACAAAAGCCCGTCCATAAAGTTGTGTTCCCTGTACTTCCATATCAAGTAAATGATAATAGGCAACAGTATTTTCATCATGTATGGGGCGAATTTTCTGATTACGATATAAGGCGTCCAGGCGACGACGAATTAACCGTTTCGTTACATTTTTGTAGGCATCTTTTTCATCCATCAAAGCAAAAAGAGAAAACAAAACCATTTGTACCTGTGCGGGTGTAGATAATCCTGCTGTGTGATTTAAAGCAACGGTTCTACTATCAGCGACCAATCGATCAATGAATTTGAGTTTACGTGGATTTGTCGTGATGGATTTATAACGATTATCCAATTCTTTTTTTGTTTCTTCAGGCAATTGAGCAATCGTTTTATCCAAGATGTTATTCTCATGTGTAACGATTACGCCCAGTCTCCATCCGGTTGCGCCAAAGTATTTTGAAAAAGAATAAACAAGAATGGTATTTTGCGGACAAGTTGCAAAAATAGAAACAAAGTTATCTGCAAATGTGCCGTAAACGTCGTCAGTCAAAATAATCAGATCAGGTCGTTTTTTGATGATTTCACTCAAATAGGCCAGATCTTCATGAGATACCTTTACTGATGGAGGGTTACTTGGATTAACAAGGAAAAAGGCTTTGATTTTTGGGTCAAGTAATTTGTCCAATTCTTTTTTCCCATACTGCCATTGATTTTCCGGCTGGGCATTGATGCCAACTTCTATAAGACCGTAATCATTTAATTCAGGAATTTCGATATAAGGAGTAAAAATAGGCAAGCCTATTGCAATGGTATCTCCCTTTTTGAGGAGATGATTTTCTTTTAAAGAAGAAAAAATATAAGACATTGCCGCAGTACCGCCTTCTACGGCAAACATATCAAAATCACCTGAAAAGGGATGATTTCCAATCATTTCCTTTCTTATATACTCACCTACGATTTTTTCAGTCAATGTGAGCATTCGATCAGGAACAGGGTACATGCAGCCAAGAATGCCTTCACACATTTCATAAATGAAATCGTTTTCGGGTAATCCTAAATGATCGCGCACATAGGAGACGGCTTTTCGAATAAAAGAAATACCAGAAGTGTTTTTGTGCTCATTGATAAAAATATCAAAACGGTTTTTTAATCCTTCTTTTTGAGGAAATCCGCCAATTCCTTGCGACAGGTAGGAAAAAGCATTTTCAGATTCTTTCATGGCAAACAGACCGAACTGGAAAAATCCGTGACGAGGTTCCGTTGCCAAGAAATTCGGATTTCCACGACCCGCATTGAGAAAAATTTTTGATTTGTTTTGAGCGGCAACATCTATCAAGAAATTTTTTAATTCAAAGGGGCTCAAAGAAGACAATTTTTGCAAATCAAATGTATTCATGAATGTATTCCTTTCAGTTGATTTTTAGGTAAAGGCAACAACAAGTGGACCAAGAAGAGTAAGAAAAACATTTGCCAAAGCATATGTAATGGCAAAAGGTGTTGTCGGGACGGAGTTTCCTGCTTTACCAAGTACTTCACCGAAAGCCGGATTTGCACTGCGGGAACCGCTTAATGCGCCTGCAAAAATTGCTGCATTTTTATATTTCAGAACGTACTTTCCAATGATCATGGTGATGATGAGTGGGATAACCGTCACCAGAACGCCAATCAAGAAAATGGAAATGCCATGTTCTTTCACGGTGTGTACGGCCTGCATGCCATAATTTAAACCAACTACGGCAACAAAACCTGCCAATCCAAGATCTTTAAGCAATTGTGCACCAGCACCAGGTAGTGACCCTATGTTCAAGTGTTTACTACGGAACCATCCAAAAACGAGTCCCGATAATAAGGCTCCTCCACCACTGCCAAGTGTGATAGGAATATTTCCAATATGAATGACAACGAGTCCTATCAGAAGACCGACGATAAGACCTAAACTCATAAAAACCATGTCGGTTTTTTCATTTGGTATGATGGCATAACCAAATTCCTGGGAAACTCGGCGAATATCCTGTTCTGCTCCATAAAAACAGAAAATATCTCCACGTTGTACTTTTGTATCTAAAGTAATTGCAATAGAAGATCCGTTTCGGGTAATGGACAGAATATAAAGACCATGTCGCATTTCAGGGGAAGCCGAACGGTGAATTTCCCGCAAGGTTTTGTCATGGTACTTGTTATTAGTTAAAACCACTTCTCTCGTTAAAACGGGAATTTGTATATCGCTGCTTGCGGGTTGCTCTTTACCAAGTTTGTTTTTTGCTTCCAATAGAGCAGCACGTTGACCGATTACGAGAAGTTTGTCATTCTGTTCAATAATTGTTTGTGGTGTTACGGCAATAGGTGTGTTATTGCGTAAAATACGCTCAATTGTAATGGGATAAATACCAAATGACTGTTCAAATTCATTAACCGTTTTCCCTGCACTGGCACCAGCTAAAAAAATCCGCCCGACAAATTCCGGTGCGGCAAACTGTTCTCCTGTGCCAAGAATAATTCCTTTGCTGTGATGTTCCGCTTCTGCTTTTATGGCATCATCTCGAATACTTCTTCCCATGAATTTTTCAAGTACATTGACGCAGATTAAAATGGTTCCAAATGAACCAAAAATGTAGGTTACACCATACCCAACGGAAATATTGGCAACCAATTGGGAGGTGACTTCCGTACTGAGGTTCATGCTGTTAATGGCAGATTCAGCTGTTCCCATGACGGCCGATTGTGTTAATCCGCCAGCGGCAATACCTGCTGCAGTACCTTTATCAAGCGAAAACACATGCGCTAAAATCACAACGGTTGCCAATCCTGTAACAGCAAGGACAACCGAAAGAATAATTTCACGAATACTGTGTTTACCTAGCGATCTAAAGAACATGGGACCACTGGTATAGCCAACAGCAAAAATGAACAGAGCAAAAAGAATATTTTTTACAACATCATTCACATGTACACCAAACTGACTGACTAGCACAGCCATGAGAAGTGAGCTTGCGACACCACCTAGTTGAAACTTGCCGATATTTACTTTTCCAATGAGATAACCTAAACATAAAGAGAGAAAAAGTGCGAGTTCTGGTGAGGCGGTAAAAAGATGATGAATAGCATTAAAGATAGTATGCATGCTGGTTCCCTTTTTACAGTTAATAAAAAATGCGGTATTTAAGTTTGTAAATCCGAAGTTATTGAACCCCACAATGAACCAGCTGGTTCAGAGTTTTATCAAAGATCGTGTCGAATTCATTTATTAAAAACTGTAAAAAAGGAAGATCAATTCAAGTGGATAGTGTATTTTTGTTTAGATAGGATAAAACCCGTAAAAATATGGATTGCTATTGAGAATTTTCGTGAAAATGCAGTAAAAAAAGTTTATCTTTAGATAACAAGATTTATTCTGCTTAAGAACTAAAAAATGAAAGACAGGCTGAAAAGGATTTCCGCAAAAATGACAAATATGAAGATATCCAAACGATTTGGAATAATCTTTTTGTGTTTTTTTGCCAGTTTGTTTTTGATATATGCGGTATTGGGTTTTTGGGTTTTCCCTGCATATATCAAGTCTAAAGCCGAAAATGTTGCCTTGGAAAAAATGCATCGTCATTTAACGATTCAAAAACTGGAGTTTAATCCGTTTACTTTCAGCATGAATGTTGATGGATTAAAACTTTCCGAGCCGAATGGTAAAGAAAACTTTGTTACTTTTGATCAACTAAAGGTTGATGTATCACCTACATCTCTTTTGAGAATGACCCCAGTTGTTACTGAATTTAAACTGGTCAGACCATTTTTGCGAGTCGTTCGTATTTCAGAAGAAAAACGGAATTTTGATGATATTTTTGCTTTTTTCAATACGTATGGAGAAAGTAAATCGGCGACTGATAAAGAAAATGAAATCGAAGAAAAACGTCCTCAAAATGCAGCCGAAAGAAGAGCTGCAATTAGCAAACGAAAATTCGGTATCTATAATTTTCAGGTCATTGATGCACACATTGAACTGGAAAATAAGGAAAAAGGCAGAAAAACGGTTATCAGTGAATTTAACGTTGGATTACCTTATTTGTATAGAGGGCCGATTAGAGGCATTTCCCGTTTTGTCGAGCCGAGATTTGATGCATTGATTAATGGTAAAAAACTGGAAATTGTTCAGGAAGAACCTGTACAAAACAGCCGGGATCGAATCCTGAAACTGAATATGGATAACATTGATTTGACCCGGATTTTTAATTATTTGCCATTCAATCCTGCCTATAGATTAAAAAAGGGCTGGTTGGATTTACATCTGTCATGCCATATCCAGCGCCCCAAAAATGCGCCAGTTGGTATTGATATTGGTGGTCAGGTAACGGTTCGTTCTGTTTATATGACGCAGTCTGACAAACCACTGGTTGATTTGGAAAGAATGGATTGGCATCTCGGGAAGATTTCTTTGGAAAATCGAGCGTATCATCTTGAAAAAATTGAAGTTGTCAGACCTAAAATCTATGCAATCAGTGATAGGGACGGTGCTTTAAATTTTTTGAATCTATTTGCAGGTAATGATAAAAAATCCATTCCGGTTGGAGATAGAAAA
>CAZAIY010000026.1:0-9085 GCA_964485295.1 uncultured Oxalobacter sp.
AGAAAAATTTCCCCAGGGCATGCACTAAATAGAATCCTTCCAAAAAAATCCATCCATTTTTTGATGGATTTTTTATTATCCGTTTATTATTTGCATCCGGATTGCTTCAAAGAATCGCAACTGAACGAAATTTAATTGGTATACTTTCCTATCCTGAAAAACTTTAATTAAAGTAACTGAAAGTTTCATATGTCGATTGTTACCTGCAAAGTTTGTAAAAGAGAAGTTATTGAAACGGCTGACAGATGTCCTCACTGCAACTCGCTTGGCCCCAAAAAAAGTAAACGGGTCATGTGGATCATGATCGGCGTCGTAATTGTTCTGGCTATTGTTATGGGATTAATGATCTACAAGAAAACCCAAGAAAAAGTCCGGACACGCGCGGAAATAGACGAAGCCAGACGAAGCGAAAAAATCCATCAGCGCATCATGTCGGCTTCCTTTCTTTTGAAAACAAATGAAGCGGATCCGGCTTCTGTTCAAATCGATGATATCAAAACCAACATTGACGGTAGCGTATTATGCTATCACTACAGTTTAAAAGATGAGACAGGGAAATTAACGAAAAAAAGAGCCGTTTTTGCGGAGGGAGATATACATTATTCCCGTGGCAGCTGGGATATCTATTGCCAGGCTAAAAACCTGATGGAAGTACCGGATAAGCCGCCTCCAATTGATTAATGCCTTGTTTTAAAACTCATTTGAAAAATATGATCATTCATGACCTGTTTTATTTGATAAAGCAGGCTGTGAATGATTTTTCATGAGTCCTGTCCCCAATTTTATTCTTTCAAAAATTTCTGTTTTCCGATTTTGGAACATACAGACCAAACACAATTTGTAACGCCTTGTAAAAAGTTCCAAAATCCATATTGTTTGCCATACAGATATCATTACAATGCTTAAATTGATTTTTATTTTGAATGGAACTTTCCAGAAAACAGGAAATAATGCGTTAACATTCTTCCATTATTTTTACGCTTTATGATTTTAAAAACATTTCATGCCAGAAAACACTAAATCGCGTCTCTTGGTTTTTATCATCATTATTTCCCTGATAGCGCTTGTTATCTGGGGAATATACTGGTTTATTTCAAAAAACAAAAATGTCCCCCCACAGGATAGAGCTGTTTCCATTGGTGTGGCAACTGTCCAAATGGAAAATGCCCCTCTTCACATTAACGCTTTGGGTACGGTTAATTCCACTTACACGGCGACTGTCCGTAGCCGGGTTGACGGGCAATTGATGAAACTGCATTTTACAGAAGGCCAGTTTGTGGAAGAAGGACAGCTTTTGGCGGAACTGGATGCGCGTCCCTTCCAGGCTGAATTAAAGCAGGCAGAAGGACAACTCATGAAAGACAAGGCATTATTGGATAATGCACGTCTTGATCTGCAACGCTATTATCAATTACTGGAACAAAATTCCATCGCAAAACAGCAAGTTGATACACAAATTGCTCTTGTCAAACAATATGAAGGAACGGTCAAACTGGATCAGGGTGCGGTTGATCATGCCCGTCTCCAGCTAACATACAGTCAAATAACTGCCCCCATCTCCGGAAGAGTAGGATTGCGGCAGGTTGATCTTGGCAATATTGTTCAGGCAAGTGATACAAACGGTATTGTCACGATTACACAGGAACAACCCATCAATGTTGTCTTCTCCATACCTGAAATCAATTTGACAGAGCTTTTACAGGCTTATAACGTTAATAAAAAATTAGTTGTGGAAGCTTGGGATCGGGAAAACCAAAATAAAATTTCTGAAGGAACTTTACTTGCCATAGACAATCAATTGAACACGGACACAGGAACAATTGGAATCAAAGCCATATTTGAAAATACGGATCAAAAATTATTTCCCAATCAATTCGTCAATATTCACTTGAATCTGGGAACAAAACCCAATGCCATTGTTGTCCCCAGCATCGCCATCCAGTTAGGTAAACTCGGTCAGACTGTATACAGAGTCAATAATAATGAAACTGTCAGCTTAATCAAAATAAAAACGGGTGCCAAATCGGGTGAAAATACTATCATTGAAGAGGGATTGGAACCAGGGCAGATTGTTGTGATTGATGGTGTGGATAAACTTCGTGATGGCTCCAGGATCAAAATTGTCAATCATCTTGGTACGGAAAAAAATGCGTCTCCTGTCGAGACAGCACCTTCTGCTGAACGAGAACAAAACGCATCTCCTATACAACAAGAAAAAATAGAAACACAGCATTCCACATCAACAACTCAAAGAGGATAAAAGCGGTTAAAAAAACGAGAAACTTATGAACCCATCTCGCCAATTTATTCTCCGTCCGGTTGCTACAATTTTGCTGATGGTGGCAATTATGCTTTCCGGTATTCTGGCATGGAAACTTCTGCCTGTTTCCGCCCTGCCGGAAGTAGATTACCCCACAATGCAGGTGGTTACCTACTATCCCGGTGCCAGTCCTGAAGTTGTTACCTCGACAATCACCGCGCCTTTAGAGCGGCAATTAGGTCAAATGTCCGGACTTGAACAGATGTCTTCTTCCAGTTCCGAAGGCGTTTCCGTCATTACACTGCAATTTTCTCTCTCTCAAACACTGGATGTTGCCGAACAGGAAGTACAGGCAGCCATCAATGCGGCAAGCAATCTACTCCCCAATGATTTGCCCAATCCCCCCATTTATAACAAAGTCAATCCGGCAGATACTCCCATCCTGACAATTGCTGTTACTTCCCCGACCATGACCATTACAAAACTTGAAGATTTGGCAGACACCCGGGTTGCGCAAAAATTATCCCAGGTTCCTGGTGTCGGCCTGGTCAGTATTAGTGGAGGACAACGCCCGGCTGTTCGGATCAAAGCCAACTCCAAAGCATTGGCCGCCAGGGGAATAACATTGGAAGATGTTCGAAATGCCATTACTTCTGCCAACGTCAATCAGGCCAAGGGAAGCTTTGATGGAGAACTTCAGGCATCGACTATCGATGGCAATGATCAACTGAAATCGGCAGCTGAATTCGAAAATATCATCATTACTTATCAGGATGGCTCCCCCGTACGATTAAAAGATATCGCAACCGTTATCGATGGCGCGGAAAATGCCCGTTTGGCTGCCTGGGCCGGCAACAAACCGGCTGTCATATTAACGGTTCAACGCCAGCCTGGCGCCAATGTCATTTCTGTTGCCGATCGTATCAAGGAAATATTGCCACAATTACAAAACAGTCTGCCAGCATCTGTTGATGTCGAAATCATTTCAGACAGAACTATTACCATCAGAGCCTCTGTTGCCGATGTGGAAAAAGAACTCATTATGGCGATTTCCCTGGTCGTACTGGTTGTATTTGTTTTTTTAAGAAATCTGACCGTTACGATTATTCCCGCCATAGCTGTTCCCCTTTCCCTGATCGGAACATTTGGTGTCATGTATCTGGCCGATTTTTCGATCAACAACCTGACTTTGATGGCATTGACAATCGCAACCGGCTTTGTTGTCGATGATGCCATTGTCATGATTGAAAATATTGCCCGTTTTATCGAAGAAGGCTATAGCCCACTCGA
The DNA here is from genome assembly GCA_964485295.1 of uncultured Oxalobacter sp. GTDB lineage: Bacteria > Pseudomonadota > Gammaproteobacteria > Burkholderiales > Burkholderiaceae_D > Oxalobacter. Next base: position 3,551 of record CAZAIY010000026.1, read on the forward strand.
AGCCGCATTAAAAGGATCAAAACAAATTGCATTCACCATTATTTCGTTGACCATTTCTCTTATTGCCGTTTTGATTCCTTTGCTTTTCATGGGAGACGTTATAGGACGGTTATTCAGGGAATTCGCTGTTACTTTGGCTGTCTCCATTTTAATTTCCGCATTCATCTCATTAACACTGACCCCCATGATGGGCGCCAGACTGTTAAAGCATACCCCGGAAGAAAAACAAAGCCGTTTTTTTCATGCCAGCGGCCGGTTTTTCGATAAAGTCATCTGTGAATATGCCCAATATTTAAACTGGGTTTTGGACAGACAAAAACTGACTTTGTTCGTTGCAATAGGCACCGTTATTGCAACGGTTATTTTATATATTGTCATTCCGAAAGGCTTCTTTCCTGTACAGGATATTGGAATTATCCAGGGTGTATCGGAAGCCCCTCAATCCATTTCCTTTTCCGCCATGACCAAACGTCAGGAAAAGGTCATTGATCAATTGCTCAAAGACCCGGCCGTTACCAGTTTATCCTCCTTTATTGGGGTCGACAGCACCAATTCCGCTCCAAACAACGGAAAAATATTAATCCATTTAAAACCCAAAGGCGATCGTGACGATATTCATACAGTCATGAATCGCCTTCAACAATTGACTGCCCCTATTCCCGGAATAACCCTTTATCTTCAGCCTGTTCAGGATATCAGTATTGACAGTCGGGCAAGCCATACCCAATACCAATTTACATTACAGGCAACAACCCAAAAGGATCTATCAATTTGGATACCCAAACTGATAGAACGGCTAAAACAGCTCCCACAATTGACTGATATCGCAACCGATTTGCAGGAAGGCGGATTAATGGCCTACATTAATATAGACAGGGATACCGCCTCCCGTCTTGGCGTCACAACAGCTGATATCGATAATGCCCTATACAATGCATTCGGCCAACGCCTTGTCTCAACCATTTATACCCAAACAAACCAGTATCGTGTCGTACTTGAAGTTCAGGAACATGAACGACAGGATCCCCAGTCCATCAAGAATATTTATGTTGCCACATCAAGTGGTGCACTGGTTCCACTGGATGCAATTGCCAAAATTGAAGAGCGCCCATCTACTCTTGTGATCAATCACATGGGACAATTTCCGACAGCAACCATCTCTTTTAATCTCGCTCCAAAAACCTCTCTTTCCGAAGCAGTAACGGCCATTTCCAAAACCGAACAGGAATTGCAAATGCCCTCAAGCATCCAGACACAATTTCAAGGCGCCGCAATGGCTTTTCAGGCTTCCCTGTCATCCACCCTGTGGCTGATTCTGGCTGCCATCATTACCATGTATATTGTTTTGGGCATTTTGTACGAAAGCTATATTCATCCAATAACCATTTTATCCACCCTGCCATCTGCAGGTATTGGTGCATTGCTGGCATTAATGCTCTCCGGAAATGATCTGTCCGTCATTGCCATTATAGGTATCATTCTGTTAATTGGTATTGTTAAGAAAAATGCCATCATGATGATTGACTTTGCTCTGGTCGCTGAACGCGACCAAAAAATGTCTCCACGAGATGCCATTTACCAAGCCTGTTTACTTCGTTTTCGTCCAATCATGATGACCACCATGGCGGCACTTCTTGGTGCCATTCCTTTGATGTTTGCCACGGGAATTGGATCCGAATTACGTAACCCGCTTGGCATCACAATGGTTGGAGGCCTTTTGGTCAGCCAGGTTTTAACCTTATTTACAACCCCTGTCATTTATCTTTATTTCGACAAAATGGCAGGAAAAATCAAAAAAAATATTTCATTGGCAAGTAATGAAACCGACAAAACCATATAGGGGTGACTGATGAAATTTTCAGAAATCTTCATCTATCGACCTGTCGCCACAGTGCTGATCACTCTGGCTATTATGCTGGCTGGAATCGTTGCCTATAATCAATTGTCCGTTTCACCATTACCCCAGGTAGATTTCCCAACCATCCGTGTCAGAGCAAAATTACCGGGTGCCAGTCCTGAAACCATGGCATCGACTGTGGCAACACCTCTTGAAAGATCCCTTGGTCGAATCGCCGGAATTACGGAAATCACTTCCACCAGTACGCTCGGTTCAACAGATATTACCATTCAGTTTGATCTTTCACGCAACATTGATGGTGCCGCACGCGATGTTCAATCTGCCATTAACGCCGCACATGCCCTTTTACCCACCGGCATGCCTTCCAATCCGACTTATCGAAAAATCAACCCGGCTGATGCCCCCATCATGATTTTATCGTTAACTTCCGAATCCTTGACCCGCGGGCAGATGTACGATTCGGCTGATACGATTGTGGCCCAGAAATTAATGCAGCTAGAAGGTGTGGGGGATGTATTTGTAGGAGGAGGATCACAACCTGCCGTACGGATTGAAATACATCCACAACAACTTTCCAGCTATGGAATCAGTTTGGAACAGGTAAGAAATGTTATTACCGGTACCAATGTCAATCGCCCCAAAGGATTTGTAGAAAACCATTCCAGCAAATGGAAAATAGAAGCGAATGACCAGGCCAAAGTCGCAAAGGACTATATGCCTTTGATTATTCATCATTCCAGCAATTCCGTTGTCAGGATTTCTGATGTTGCAACTGTAGTCGATTCGGTTCAGGATGTCCGTAATATGGGAATGGTCGATGGGGAACCCTGCATCATGGTTATTATTTTTCGTGAACCTGGCGCCAACATTATTGAAACCGTTAATCGGATTTATGAAGCCATCCCCACTCTTTCCGCATCCATTCCCACATCCATTGACTTAAATGTTGTCATGGATCGCACTCCAACCATCCGCGGATCTCTCGCCGATGTTGAATTGACACTGTTGATCTCAATCGGACTGGTTATTCTGGTCGTTTTTGTTTTTCTAAAAAATATTCGTGCCACGGCCATCTCTGCAATCACTGTTCCTGTTTCACTGGTTGGCACCTTTTCCATTATGTATCTGGCCGGCTTTTCGCTAAACAATCTTTCGCTGATGGCACTAACTATCGCAACAGGTTTTGTCGTCGATGACACGATTGTTGTATTGGAAAATATCATGCGACATATTGAAAATGGGATGAGTCCCATAGAAGCGGCAACAAAAGGAGCAAGAGAAGTTGGCTTTACTGTCTTATCCATCAGCATTTCCCTTATTGCCGTTTTTATTCCCATTTTGTTAATGGGAGGAATCATAGGGAGACTGTTTCGTGAATTTGCTGTTACACTCTCTGTCACAATCATTGTCTCCCTTTTCATTTCATTAACCACCACACCGATGTTATGTGCACTTTGGTTAAAACAAAACAAGTCCGTTTTTATTCAAACACCACATAAAAACCGTCTGCTAAAGTTCAGTGAAAATTTCTTCTCCAAAATACAACTCGTTTATGCACAGACACTGAAATGGGCGATTGAACACCGTTTTATTACCCTGACAACCTTATTAATCACCATCTGTTTCAATATCTTTCTCTACATTGTCGTTCCAAAAGGATTTTTTCCCCAACAGGATACCGGACAAATGTTTGGTGTCATTCGGGCAGATCAAAGCATTTCATTTCAATCCATGCAGAAAAAAATGAAAAGCTTTATGAAAAAAATAAAAGAGGATCCGGCTGTCAGACAGGTTACCGGATATACCGGTAGCAACCAAAGCAATGTCTCCCGTCTGTTTATCAGTCTGAAACCGCTTTCCGAACGCAAGGTCAGTGCAGATGAAGTCATAGGGAGGCTACGTAGAAAAACCGCATTTGAACCAGGCGCGACATTGTTTTTGCAATCCGTACAGGATATTCGAATGGGGGGACGCCCAAGTAATGCACAATTTCAATATACCCTGCAAAGCGGTGATTTGAATGAATTAAGGGAATGGACGCCCAAAGTGCTTCATGCGCTGTCAAAACTTCCCATTTTGGCTGACCTCAATACCGATCAGGAACTCAAAGGTTTGCAGACCATGTTGACTTTTGACCGGGATGCCATGTCCCGTTTGGGTCTGACTCAAAAACAGGTCGATGATGTTTTGTATGATGCTTTTGGACAAAGGCAGGTTTCCACCATTTACAATGAATTAAATCAATACAAGGTTGTGATGGAAGTCGCCCCTCAATACTGGCAGAACCCTGAAGCATTAAATGACATTTATATTCAGACACCTGCCTCCGGTCCAACCCCCATATCCGCTATTGCCCGATGGGAGCCGGCAAATACTTCCCTATCCGTTAACCATCAGGGACAGTTTGCCGCTTCTACATTATCCTTTAATTTGAGACCAGGAAATTCTTTATCTGATGCAACTCTTGCCATAAAGCAGGCTCTTTCCGACATTGGCCTGCCTTCCTCCATTGTTGGGAGTTTCCAGGGAACAGCAAAAACTTTTCAGGAATCCCTTTCCAATCAACCACTGCTGATTGCACTGGCACTGGTTACCGTTTATATCGTTTTAGGCATTTTATATGAAAGCTTTATTCATCCGGTCACCATTTTATCCACTTTACCTTCCGCTGGCGTCGGCGCATTACTGGCGCTCATATTTGCAGGAAGCGAGTTTTCTGTAATTGCCTTGATTGGCGTATTGCTTTTAATCGGTATCGTGAAAAAAAATGCGATCATGATGATTGATTTTGCACTGGTTGAGGAACGGGAAAATGGTCTATCTCCGGAAAAAGCCATTTATCAAGCCTGTCTGTTACGATTCAGACCTATTATGATGACAACCATGGCCGCATTATTCGGTGCACTACCATTGGCGTTCGGTCACGGTGAAGGCGCGGAAATGCGAATTCCACTTGGCATTTCCATTGTCGGAGGATTAATTCTCAGTCAAATACTGACTTTATACACAACACCAATCGTCTATCTGTATTTGGATCGTTTCCGTAAAAAAACAAATGAAAAAAAGATCATGTACACTGAACAAAAAACCATCTAAATTGGCATAAAAATCAATGAATATGGCATTTCAAAAAAATATTTTCCAGAAAACCATGGTGCACTCATCCCTTTCATTTCCGCCTCGTATTATTTTTTTTCTGATATTGGCTGTCAGTATACTGACCGGTTGCGCTGTTGGTCCTGATTACGTCAAGCCAAAAACGGCTATCCCGGCAACGTATAAGGAAGATAATCTTTGGAAAACAGCCAGACCCGCTGATGAATACCCTCGTGGAGAATGGTGGAAAGTCTACCAAAATACGGAACTTGATCAATTAATGACGCTTTTGAATCAGCAAAACCAGACCATTATTCAGGCTGAAGCACAATATCGTCAGGCACAGGCACTTTTAAGACAGGCCGAATCCAGTCTGTTCCCCAGCATTTCCCTTGAATCTTCTCGAACACGGGGCATCCTTTCAAGTGGAAATCGCGCCATTTCAACACAAAATCAGGTAATTGGAACGCTAAACTGGGAAATGGATTTATGGGGAGGGATTCGTCGTAATATACAAGCAAGTGAAGCCAATACGGCAGCCAGTCTTTCCCAGCTTGAAGCAGTGAAATTATCATCCCAGG
>CAZAIY010000027.1:0-9045 GCA_964485295.1 uncultured Oxalobacter sp.
TTCCTGTTTTTTGGGGAAATTGATTCCCAGTCGGTTAGAAAGCAGATAGCGGCAGGGATTTTCAAAAAAGTAGGTGAGATCAGACAGGGAAACATTCTGCCATGATGGTTCAGGTTTTTGTAATGTGGTCTGATTGAAAAAGAGTGTGGCATTATACCAGTCGTATTGTGGATCATTTTCCAGTTCGTCAATATCTTTAGGGTATTCCAATTCCAAAAGCGATGTCCTGACCTGTTTTTCTTTTAAGGCTTCGTAAAAATAGGTTTGGTAACTTTTTATTCTGGTATTTCCGTTTTTCTCGAAATATTGTATGGAAAAGGGTTGAAGAGGGTGTTCAATTACGATCTGCTGATAAAGTGATTCCTGTTGTTTTTCTAATATTTCCTTTTCCTTGATGGTCAAAGATTGTTTTTGCGTATTTCTCCTAAATGACAGCATCAGATAATCCAGAAGTTCCGAAACAAGGACTGAAGGAGGGATGGGATCATTGTTTCGAATACTTTTTCCGGTATAACTGACATAAAAACGGTTACTGGCGGATACAAGCAGATCCAAAAACACATTGCGATCCTCTTCCCGTTTCTTGATGTCGCCTGGCAAAGGGTGATGTGCCATTAAATCAAAGTTCAATGTATATGAACTTCCCGGGAAGGCTTCAATGTCCATTCCTATGACAAAGATGTATTGATAGGGCAGATTTCTCAGTCCTGCCATGGACGAGAAAGTCACAGCTCCGGAAGGTACGCTGGCACGTGTTGATTTTTCCAAAACGTCTTCCAGGGCTTTTCGTACAACCTCATTACTGAAAAACACGGAAATATCAGTAAAGTTCATGTCATCGAAAAGCTGTCCGATACTGTTACGGACTTCCCGGTCATTTTCCAGTTCAGTGGGATCCGGATAGATAAAATTATCCAATATTTCCAGGATAATGTTTTGCCAGGTTTCCCTATCTTTGGGTGTTTTTATGATTTCGGTCAGGTTTTGCAACAGGTCGATAAAATGCCAAAGATTGCCCAAAAGGATGGCATCGGAACCTTCTATGTTACTGGCGGGCAGTTTGGAATTGAAAGGAGATGGGATATTTTGAGGTAAGGCATAAGATAGAAAAAGTCGATAAAACCCATCGGAAAAACTTCTATTGTCATCAGCCGGTAGTCCCAGATTTTCCTTTTGTTGGGCATTCAATCCCCAGCAAATTCCGGAATCATCAAGCCAGTTATACACTTTATCGAGGGCATCTTCCAATCCGAATTTTTTTGAAATCAAAGGTTGTAAAAGCAGTTCATACACGTCAACTGCCGCAAAACGGGAGCCAGCAAGTGAAAGAATATCTTTAAGGGCTTTTGCAACAGGATTGATTTGCCTGATGTTTCTTCCCATTATTTGAAAAGGGATGGAAGGATTGATTTTTTCACTTCCAAAAACGGCATCCACCAAGTGGGCAATTTTATTGACATCTGGTGTTACTACCAATATTTTGGAGGGATCCGGCGGATTATCCGATGCAAAAAGATCCAGTATTTGATCGTAGAGAACTTCTATTTCTCTTGTTATGGAATGGCAAATATGTATTTCGATACTACGGTCGCCGTTTTTGATATCGTCAGGAGTCAGGGTTAGTTCGTTTTGATGGAATATGGATTTTTGCAATTTTCCCAAAAGTGAGTTTGCAAAGATCATTTTCTCTTTTGAGAAATGCCACCTGATATCAGGCATCATCTTTTCGATTAAAAGAGCAAGATGGGATTGGGATGATTTTCCCCATGCCGCTAAAAGGGTATTGCCTGATTTTGCCTGGATGGTTTTGATGTTATCGTGGGTAAACAGGCAGGGGGTCAGAATATAAATATGAATTTCAATCCATCGACTGATTTTTTTTAGCGCCTTAAGGTATTCGGGAGCAATAGCTGAAAGGCAAAAAATCGATAATTTCCTTGGCAATTTTTCAATAGCCGATGGTGAGGATTCCAAAGTGTTGAAAAAATGAATGAAAGGATGCACTTTGTCGGATTCGATTCCTTCCTCGATTTTTCGCCATAATGCGGCCTGCCATTCTTCATCCTCTTTGTTTTTTATGACGACGGATTTTCCTGTCCACCAGCTTTCCAGCCATTTGGGGCGATAGGCAATATATTGTTCGAAAAGTTCAGCCAGTTTCTTTGCCAATTCGAAACGACCAGTATCATCGTTACTGATAAGCCATTGGTTCAGTCGCGGATGGGTTTCAATAAAATCCTTATCGTCGAGAATATAGAAAATACGCCAGGTCAGTTTTTCTTTTTCGTAGGATGATTCGGAAATATCCGCAAGGATGTTGTGAATTTGTTCCCAAAACCATTTGGCCAGAAATGAAAAGCGGATATTGGCGCAAATGCCAATTTTGTCTGCAATGGCAAGTTCAAGATAGCGCCGCATTGCAGTAAAAGGAATAATGATTTCTTCTGTAATAAAAGGCGATTTCGGTGTTTTATGAAGATTTTCAAGCAGACTTAAAACAAGTTCATCAAGATTGTGGGATATTTTGATTGTTACCATTTTTATAGAAAAAGCCAGAGTAAGAAATCTTGATATGACGCAAAAAAGGGGTGAGTATTATTCACCTAAAATATTGCAGAAAAACAAACGGGGTCTGATTGTAATATTAACATGAAAGAAAAAAATGAATACAAAGCCTGTACTGACATTGAAAGAAGCGCAACAAATAGTAATGGCGGCAGAAAATGAAGCTGTAAAAAACAATTGGCATGTGGCTATTGCTGTGGTTGATGACGGAGGACATCTTTTATGTTTTTGTCGTATGGATAATACCGCACCTATTGCGGCTTATATTGCCCCCAACAAGGCCAAAACGGCAGCATTGGGCATAAGGGAAAGCCGTATTTATGAAGATATGATAAACAATGGGCGTTATGCCGTTCTGTCCGTTCCGGAGATAAAAGGGCTTCTTGAAGGGGGGATGCCTATTATGATAGGCGATCAATGTGTTGGGGCAATCGGTGTTTCTGGCGCAAAATCACATGAAGATGTTATTATTGCCAAAGCAGGAATCGCCGCTGTGATGGAGTAGGCGTAAGATTTACGTGAGAGTATCAAACCACTTCGGGGTCTTATCGTCCCAGGTGGTTTTTTAATTTTTCGGGTAAAAATTGTATCTTGAATAAAGACCATGCTTGAAGTTGCCAATATCGTTCTTCCGGTTTTTGCATTAATTGCTTTGGGGTATGTATTTCGGCGAAAGGAAATTTTATCTGCCACGGCCATTACCGAATTGAATCGATTTGTTGTGTATTTGGCTTTGCCGGCATTAACGATTGATATTGTTATTAGCAATACATGGGAAGATCTGTGGCAGCCGGGATTTATTCTTGCTTTTGAAGTTGCTGTTGTTGCTCTTTTTTTGCCTGTTTTTTTATTTCATTGGTATAAAAGCAAAAATCTGGCTTTTGCCACGATTACATCGACAGCGGCGTCTTATGCCAATACGGGTTATATTGGGATACCGCTTTGTCTGCTGGCATTTGGGTCATCCAGTCTGGCTCCGACGGTTATTGCCGGTATTTTAACCGTTTCCATCAATTTTGCTTTTTCGATTATTTTGATGGAGTTTAGTGAAAGCAAAGAAAGAAAGCCGGGTTTGGCGATTAAAAACGTGATCCTTTCCTTATGCAGGAATCCCCTCATTATTTCTCCGGTTATCGGTGCTGTGATGTTGACATCCGGACTGGAATTTCCCGGTTTCATGACACAAAGTATCAAACTGCTTGGCTCTGCAGCCTGTCCATGTGCATTGATTGCAACAGGGCTTTTTCTTGCGCAAAAGCAGGAGATAACCAGTACACCATTAACAATGGAGTTGGTTCTGTTGAAGCTGGTTGTTCAGCCAGTAATCGCCTGGTTTTTTGCCTATCATGTTTTTTGCCTGCCGGAAATTTGGAGAAAGAGTGCTGTTATTCTTTCCGCAATGCCGACAGGAACCGGGCCGTTTATGTTGGCCGAGTTATATGGGAAGGGGGCAGGAGTTGCATCACGCAGTATACTGGTTTCGACAATAGGATCAATTGTTACGCTTTCAGTGTGGCTGACCGTGTTATAAAAGACTTTTTGAGTGGATTCCAGTCAGAACAAAAGGATATGAAAGGATATTTTCAGAGCGCTTTTTCCTGATTTTTTCGTTGTCGCCAAAGTTGCCAGGAGTTGATGATGTTTTGCCAGACAACGTAAGATCCGGCTCCGATAGCTGTAACAGGGGTCAAATAGGTATGAGCGATCCAGATGGCCAGGATGGTGTTTTTCTGACCTAATGCTTGTCCACCTGTGATTCGCTGATTGTAAATGGCGCCGATTTTTTTACCCAGAAAAAACTGAAGACAGCAGACAGCCAGCGCACCCAATGCGATTCCTATTTCAGTCATGCCTTCTGCCGGTTCATGAATGAGGGTATGGGTTGTCTGGGCCATGACAATCATTAAAGCCAGCGCCCAAAGATAAAAGGACAAATTGTAGGTTTTTGCCATTTTATGATGCAGATTCGGGAAGAAACGCTGGAGCAAATAGGCGGTAGCCAGTGGCGCAACCAGTAATGGCAGTACCCGCCAGAAAATCATGAAAAAGGCCGTTGAAAAATCAAGTCCCTGATAAACAGGATGAACGGCAGGAATAAAAAGGGGCACGGCAATTGCAGTTGCAATATTGGATAAAATGGTAAAACCGGTCAGGGTGGCAGGATCTCCTCCCAGTTTTTCGGTAATAACGGCCGCGGCGGTTGCTGTTGGTGCGAGCATGCAGACCATTGCCCCTTCTGCTACCAGTACATTAACGGGAGCCATAACAAAATAAACCCCTATTCCGCCGCCGACCTGAAGGAGTAATAACAAAAGATGCACCATTTTGAAACGGATTTCTTCAAGCGGTGTTCTGCAGAAAGTCAGCAATAGCATGAAAAAGATCAGATAGGGTATTAGCGGTATCAGGAAGATGAAAACAGGAAAACCTGTGACACCGGCAATCATTGCAAGCGGGAGAGCCCAGTTTCTAATGAACTCCAGAATTTTCATGACAGGAATAATGTAATTTGTTTAGGGAAGGGGTTGTGTCCGTTTCACTGGTTGTGCGGTTTGGGTTTGTTGTGAAGTTTGTTCTGCAGGTGATTTTTCCGGTAAGGATTGCACAACGGATGCATCATTTTTTTCCGTAGCAAAAGAAAGGTTTTTTTCTTTTATCATGACAGGGTGATTGTCAGCCGGTTTTTCCGGATGGATTGAATCCTCTGTATGAGTGGATTGGTGAATGGCTTCTTTTTTTTCATGCGTCTGATCGGTAATACGGATTCTGATATGGTCATGGTCTGTAACAGGAACATCTTCATATTTCTTTATGATTTCATTTTTCAGACTGGCAAGGCATGCCTCTCGCGTACCTGTCAGGCATATGGAATCATCCGCAAAAGTGTTTCCTGCCTGATAAAAGGTGTGTAATTTATGGGCAATGGTTTCGTTAACGGCTTCTTTTCCAACGTAAACATTACTTAATCGCTCTTTTAGGGGAGAGAGCTGGCTTTTAAGCTGATTTCTGACGGATGCGTAATAATCCGTAAGAGCCATACATCGATCAAAAGCAATATCTATCCAGATGAGGTAATGATTTTTTCTTTCGGTAGCACCGGTAAATTCGCGACAAATGATGGTTGTTGTCGAATCTTTGGAGTAAGTGGGATAGGAGGTGCTACTGTAGTATTCTGGATCAAAACGCAGTGACAGTTTTCCTGCAAAAATGGTTTTGTTCGTTCGATCCTCCTTGTGAAAAGACAGACCATATTGGGCATCGGCATTATGGTCGATATTCCATGTAATGGAAAGTCCTTCGGAAAGTTTTAAAGGATATTTGTCCTGGGATGCGACAAAATCCCTTTTGAAGTCTTCCAGCACAGCGTCTGCAGTCATGGTGTCATCCGGATTGACAATAGGGATAGGGGACAGGGAAATGAAGTCAGACCGGATTCCATTTTCGATGAGATCATCCAGCACCAGAATGGCTGCGAAATTGACAAAACCGGAATGGATTTCCTGTTTTGGCTGATTTTCTTTTTGTTCTTCTCTACAGCCGAATAATGCTAAAAAGAAAAATAAAACAGGAATAATCTTTTTCATTTCTTTCTTGTTATGAAGTTGAAAAACCGTTTTACGCGTGTTGATTTGGGTTGCATCCTGCCCGAAGTTTGTCAAAACGATCCGATATAGGAAATATACTATAAATCGGATCATTATTTCATGTTATCAATGTGGCGGGTTTTTTATTTTTGAAACCATTTCCTTTTGTTTCTGAACGTCAGCGGATTGTTCATAAACCGTTTCTCCGGAAGGAGACAGATTGGCATTTTCCGGTCTTTGTGCCGGTTCGGATTTGATCTGGTCAAATTTTCTGGAAATGGTTTTTTCGGGATCCAATTTCATGGCGCCAATATTTTCAGTTTTGATATGGGACCATTTATTGGAAATTTCATGAATCAGATTTTCATGACAGGTAAAAAAGCCACCTTTAAGACAAACGGAATCTTTTGGAAGTATGTCTGCGGTCATGTACAGCATGGCCAGTTTTTTGGCCAATTCAGGGTTAACGGTTTCCTGTCCATTGAAGATATGAATCAATCGTTCTTTTGTTTTTTCATGAAACTGATTGTAATAATCATCTGCTGTTTTGCACTGGATGAGTCGAATTTCAATTTTATGCTGTTTTTCATTTTTAAAATCATGAACAGGGCGAGATTCGGAACACATGAATGAGGCGGTTTCACCCGGCATGGCATGCGGCATGGTATCGTTATAAAAACTTTTGTCCAAAGACAGACGAAGGGTACCGGAAAACGGTATTTTTTCATTGGGTTCATTTAGCGTGAACAGGATTTCCTGTTGGGACGCATCCGTATGGGAAATGGTTCCTTTTACAATCGTGCCTGTTCCACGAAGCTGATGATAGTGATTTTCTGCTGCTGTAAAGTTACGGCGAAAATCATTGATGATGTCATTGGCATGCAGTATTTTGTATGGATTTAAAATGTGCGAGGGGGCCAGCTGGGCATAAATGGATGCATCCCCCTGACGAAAAATATCCTCCAGAATCAAATTGGTGGCAAAGTGTATATATCCTTGATCCATCTCTTCCGGTTTGATGGATTTGTTTGCGTCATCACACCCGAAAAGCATCAATATGAATAGCAGGCAAGGTAGAAACTTTTTCATGATTTGAACAGGAATACTTGTCAAAAGGAATACAGCGCATCATACCGTGTTTGGGCATATCAAACAAACAGGAAGCCTGAAAAGTCCTAAAAACGGACTTATCCTTTAATGTTGATAATTGGACGGATGTGATGCAGCACATCAACCAGATCGGATTGCATTTGCATGACTTCCCATATGTTTTTATAGGCATTAGGGGCTTCTTCCAGTGTATTGCGGTTGATACGTGCCGTGATGTTTTTTTCTTTCATCATGAAAGCAAAAGTATTTATGTCTATTTTGTTTTTGGCTTCCTTGCGTCCCATAACTCTTCCGGCGCCATGGGAACTGGAAGAAAGACTTTCCGGATTCCCTTTTCCGCGTACAATGAAAGAGCCATCCCGCATGTTTCCCGGAATGACGCCCAACATGTCTTTTTCGGCATGGGTTGCGCCTTTGCGATGAATCCATAAGCGGTCTTTTTTCTCGGCATGGTTATGTGTTCTGTTGATGAGTGTACTGGCGAGAATGTCTCCCTGAATATGGGACTGGATTGCCTGGACAACGGTATTCATGATTTGCAGTCTGTTTTCCAACGCGAATTCCAGACAGTATTGCATATCACATATGTAGTCTTCTCCGGCTGAAGAGTCGGTTCTGAGTCCGTAAAAACCTTCCCGCGCTTTACCATCGGGTGAGGCGATTTTCAAATAATGTGTTGCAATGGAATGACCGATATTTCTGCTGCCGGAATGAATGATAATCCATATCCCACTGGATTCATCTTCACCAATTTCCACAAAATGATTGCCGCTACCGAGCGTTCCCAGCTGATTCAAACCGCCATTTGCCATTAATTTTTTTAGGACGGGCGTTTGATCAAGACGCCTGTAGCTGTCCCATTCAAGCGGTTCTTTCCGATGAGAAAATCCAACAGGTAATAGCTGATAAATTTTACTGAAGATGGAAGGGGCATTTTGCCGAATAGCCGCCGCGTCAAAGGTGGTTTTAATGGCACACATGCCGCAGCCAATGTCATAGCCGACAAAACTGGGATAAATCAGGCCATCAACAGCCACAACAGCGCCGATGGGCAAGGTATATCCGGCATGGGCATCCGGCATGAGGGCGCCTTTTAGGACGCTGTCTTGCTGCATGGCGCCAATAAACTGGCTGATGGCTTTTTCGTCCAGTGATTCGGCAAAGATACGGTAGGGTTTACCCGTTGCATCAATCTTTTTCAGTCTCATTTTTCTTTATTCAAACAGGATAAATGGGTTTTACCAAGGATACATCGAAAAAGGTTTATTATCCGTTATATGACCTTATTTTTAATGGTTCTTTTAGTTGAGAAAATATAAAAATTATATATAATTCAATAAATAACACGTTTTAGGAAACATATCGGTGCAGATTGGATCTTCTCTTGCTGGTGCTCTGTATTGTGATGCATACAATCAATATGGTTTGCGTGCAGGGGCAGGGTATCGTCAGGAGAATGATGGTTTTGCATTGGCAAACAAAAATGGTGCCCGGGTTTTGGGGGCACAGGATACGCACAGTGCCTTGAGCGCTGTCAAGGAAGAACAATCCCTTTTATCCAGTCGGGCTTTAAAAGCACCAACAGGTGTAAACGAAGCCGGCATGGATTTTTCTTACCTGGCTTCTTCTACCACTTTATCGATTTCTGAAGCGGCATGGTCTTTGTTTCAAAGTGAAAAGGAAACGGCTGTTTCAAACGGTGCTGTAAATCAGGAGACTGAAAAGGAAACCCTGCCGGGTCTTTCTTCTCCAATGGGCAAAGAGGGTACGGACAAGGAGAAAACAT
>CAZAIY010000028.1:0-7635 GCA_964485295.1 uncultured Oxalobacter sp.
GGATTTTGAGCGAATGTTTAGCAATTTGGTATCAAATGCAGAGCGGTATGGGCGTTCTGAAACAACCAATATAGTTGAACTCAAGTTTTTATGTAAACGAGAAAACGATAATGTAATTATTGAGGTTTCTGATCATGGGCCAGGCATTTCAGATGAGGATAAAGAGAAATTTTTACGGCCTTTTATCAGGAAAAATACAGCGCGAAGTCAAGCAAATGGTTCGGGTCTTGGTCTGGCCATTGTGAATCGGATTGTAAAACGTTACGGAGGAAAATTGAAATTAAACGATAATGTGAATGGCGGCCTGCTGATTTCAATCAGTTTTCCTTTTGTCGAGCAAGACAAGTCCTGATGGCATAATTTTAGAAAGACTTACTGAAAGGGACAGGGATTTATTCTGTCCTTAACGTAAAGACGGAAATCTCGGAGGGCACACCAAATCGAACAGGAAACCCATTCCATAAACTCACACCGGGACTGATATAAAGCTTCAGGTTTCCAATATCATACCAGCCGACTAACAGGTTTTCGTTAAATCGAGAGACAATCAAATTAAGACCAATAATTTGTCCTCCATGGGTGTGCCCGGAAAGCTGTAGGTCAACACCGTGTTCTGCATGAGTTTTGGCATTTTGAGGGCGATGAGCCATCAAAATGCGGGCAGTGTTTCGAGGAGCATTATTTGATGCTTCAGGGATATGTGGGGTCGGTGTGCGAAATTGTGCCGAAAATGGATCAGTTATTCCCGCAAGAATTAATGGCGTATTATTAATTTTCAGAATGATATGACTATTGTTTAGCATATGAATGCCCAATTCAGAAAATTTTGTCTGCCAAGCGTCATGTCCAGAATAATATTCATGATTTCCAACTGATCCGAAAACGCCGTATTTTGCTTTCAATTCTTTTAATGGAGCAATATCTTTTTTTCTTTTTGTAACAGCACCATCTACCATATCACCAGTTAACAGGATCAGATCAGGTTCCAGTCTGTTAACGGTTTCTACAAGTTCTTTTATTTTGTGTTCCGGATGGAATGCGTTTACATGAATGTCAGTTAACTGGACTAGTATTAGACCATCAAGTTCTTTAGGTAAATGTTTTAAAACAACTTCCATTTTCTTTATACGGGGAAGGCGAATGGCTTCGTAAAGCCCGTATGTGCTACATCCTAATGAAAGAACAATTATGCCAAGTGAAATGTGCCATGATGAAATGGGAAAATTAATAGAAAATCCAATATGGCGCAAAATCCAGAAAAAACATCCTGTTATATCTCGAATAACAAGAAACACAAAAATGAAAGTCAACGTAACATAAAGCCATCCTGCAACAATAATGATAAAACGTGGCAAATCAGGCGAAGAAAGTCCGCCAAAAAAATTCAGAAAAAAGTAATGCTTAAGTGAAATAAGCAAGATAAGTACAGCAGCACATGTTTTGGCAACAATACTAATAGGTAAGGAAAAAATCAATCTGAATACTATGTATCCACAGAGAATTAGGGAATAAAGGGTTATCATCAAATCGTGTTATACAAGAGTTTAAAAATTTACGACAGAGTTTATTACTCCTCAAAGTTGATATATAAAGATTTTTTTGAGGGGTTGAAAAAATTTTAAGTTATTCATGTATTAGCGTACTATAAGCTTTTGCTTCAATTTTCCGTTTGCCATTGTACTTCTAAAAGGTTCAAAAATTCGGGAATTTCTACTATTTCAGTTTCTTAAAAAAAGTTATTTGAATAATCCGGCTTTTTTCTTTATTTCTTTTTCCAATTCATGATGAAGCTGTTCGGAATAAGCAGTTAGATGATCTATAAAAAGCCGCACTCGTAATGGGAGTTGATTATTTGGCATAACAAGGTAAACATCCAAGTCAGGTAATTGCCAGTCGGGTAGAATTTGTTTAAGGGCATTTTTCTGTTGTTGCAAAATCAAAGTTTTAGGGATATAACCGACACCCATTCCCGCAACAGTAAAATCCAGTGCGGCAAATATACTGTTAAAGCTATGAGAGGGTGTAATTGTCATGTGTCGGGTTTCGTTTCCTTTATGTAATGTCCAGATGTTTCCTGGATGCGGTGATGAGACAAGGCAGGGAAGGTTAAGAAGATCTTCTGGTGTCTGAGGTAAAGAGTAGTTTTTTAATATACTTGGCGAAACAAAAAGACCATGTTCTACAGAAAGAAGTTTTCTGACTTTTAATGAGGAATCTGGTAATGACCCTACCCGCATGTCCAAATCAAAAGGTTCCGTTAAAAAATCTGTCCATCTGTCAGCAAATCGGATGTGCAGTTGTATTTGAGGCCAGGCATTAGCAAAGCTTTTTAATGCCGGTAAAATGAAATTATAGCTGTCATTGGTTGTTGAAAATCGGACAATCCCTGTTGGTGTATTCATGTTTTGAGAAACGGCTTCACAAGCATTTATTGCGTTTTCAACGATATAGGCACAATGTTCAAAAAATGTTTTTCCGCTTTCTGTGAGTTCAACATTTCTCGAATTACGTAAAAAAAGAGGAACACCCAGTGTTTTTTCCATTGAGGAAATACGGCGAGAGAGAGTTGAAACAGGTATATTTAAGATACTTGCGGCAAGAGTAAAATTTTTTTGTTTGGCCACTTCTACAAAAAGAGGCATGTCATTCAGAATACTTTTCATAGCTTATATTTTCTTTGAAAACGTATCTTTTTTTATTCATGTGGATGAATGTCAAATCATTCCATTTTTGGAAAGCATGCTTTTATTTTAGTTATTGCTTAGTTTGTTTGCAATGATTAAACTCAGTTTGTCATGTCAAAAAGAGAACTTTAAATCAAGAAACCGAAAAATGATGCTATTGAGATATAGCAATAAAAAATAAGATAAGTAGGAATTTCTTTTAATACTGATTTTTTTTAAACAAGAAGATTCGTGCTTATTGTATGCTGTATCGGAAATAACCTAGCAATTGTTTTAATTTAAGTGTAATAAGAAAAGGGAGAAAATGAGCGGCTTGTCAACATATAAAATAAATCTATGGGGTTTATTATTTGCCGTGATTGCCTGTTTGACCGGTTGTAAGGAAGAAGCGGTACCCGCTCAGGAAAATCCCAAAGTAAGTTATTTAATTACACAGGCGAGTAGTGTCCCACTTGTGACGGAATTGCCAGGACGGGTTTCCGCTTTTCTGGTTTCTGAAGTGAGACCGCAGGTGAGTGGTAGTATTCAGAAAAGACTTTTTGAAGAAGGTTCGGATGTCAAAGAAGGGGATCAATTATATCAAATTGATCCGGCACTTTTTCAGGCTGCATATAATAGTGCAAAAGCCGATTTGGCCAAAGCACAGGCCAATGCTTTTTCTGCCCGCTTAATGGCGGAACGTTATAGCAAGATTGTGGATATCAATGCTGTAAGTAAACAGGAATATGATAATGCTGTTGCTGCACGTGATCAGGCCAATGCAGCTATTCAGGCAGCAAAACAGGCTGTTGAAACAGCACGGATTAATCTGGAATATACAAAAGTTTTATCCCCAGTATCTGGTCGCATAGGGCGTTCTTTTGTGACACCCGGTGCATTGGTTACTCAAAATCAGGCAAATCCTTTGGCAACGGTTCAGCAGTTATCACCAGTTTATGTTGATGTGACCCAGTCCAGTTCGGATCTTTTAAAGTTGCGTCGTTCTTTGGCGTTAGGTGAAGTTCAGGATGGGTCTCACCGAGGAACAAAAATCAAGTTAAAACTCGAAGACGGTACTCCTTATGCCAGAATTTCGGAAAAGGATACTAACAGCAATAATCCGGATTGGATTTTGGGGGAATTGCTTTTTTCTGATGTCACCATTGAACAAACAACAGGGGTAGTTACCTTACGAGCTGTATTTGAAAATCCAGATGACATACTTTTACCTGGGATGTATGTAAGAGCAGTCGTTGAAGAGGGGGTTCGGGAAAATACCATTTTAGTTCCTCAGAAAACGGTGATGCGAGATTCCAAAAACAGACCATATGTTTATGTTTTGGTAAAAGAAAATTTGTTACCTGAACAATCGTCCGAACAAAAGGAAAATCAATCTGCAGGATCTGAGTCATTAGGTGTTGATGATTTTTATATTGCCACGCGTTATGTCACATTGGATCGTGACTATAAAAACAATTGGTTAGTTACGGAAGGATTAAAACCAGGTGACAGAGTCTTGACTGATGGCTTTCAAAAGGTAAGGGATGGTTTGATTGTTACAGGGGAGGAAATACAGTCTGATGTTGTGAAAGAAGCGATTAAGGCTACTGAGTTGCAGGACGCAAATATTGCCAGGAAAAATCAATCTGAAATAGAGCTCAATCAAGAAAATAAAAAAGAAAAGGCGGAATGATATAGGGCAAGGTTTTTTATAGATCGCCCCATCTTTGCGTGGGTTATTGCAATCCTGATCATGTTGGGCGGGGCATTATCCATTTCCACTTTGCCTATAGCACAATATCCTTCCATTGCTTCACCGGAAATTGCCATTACAGCAACCTATCCTGGTGCATCTGCCAAAACACTTGAAACAACCGTAACTCAGGTTATCGAACAACAGATGAAAGGTATCGATAACATGATTTACATGTACTCAAGTAGCGATTCTTCTGGCCAGGCTACGATCAGTCTGGTATTTGAATCCGGAACTAATGTGGATATTGCACAGGTTCAAGTCCAGAATAAATTGCAGCTTGCAACACCGTTATTGCCAGAAGAAGTGCAAAGACAGGGACTTTCTGTTGCCAAATCCGTCAAGAATTTTTTAATGATTGTCAGCCTGATTTCTGAAGATGGTAGACTGGATGGTGCTGATTTAAGTGATTACATCGCAAGTAATATTCAGGATCCGGTGGGACGCTTAAATGGTGTTGGTGATACACAGATTTTTGGATCCCAATATGCAATGCGTATCTGGCTGGATCCTATGAAGATGGAACAATATAAGCTTAATCCATCTGATATTGTTAATGTTATACAGCAACAGAATATGCAGGTGGCTGGAGGACAGGTTGGTGCGGCACCGGCACTTCCTGGCCAGGAAATCAATCTGACAATTATTGCAGCTGAACGCTTTGAAACGGTAGAGCAATTTGAAAATATTTTTGTTCGTACCAATACGGATGGTTCATCTGTATTTTTAAAAGATATTGCCCGGGTGGAACTCAACAATGAAATGTTTTCATCTGAAGCATATTACAATGGAAGACCATCTTCTGCTTTGGCAATTAAATTGGCCTCCGGTGCCAATGCCTTAAATACCGCAGCATTAATCAAAAAAGAAATTGAATCGTTATCCAAGTTTTTTCCTTCCGGTGTCAAGGCGGTTTATCCCTATGATACGACGCCGTTTGTCAAACTTTCTATTGAAGAGGTTTTCCGTACACTGGGTGAAGCCATTATTCTGGTTTTCCTTGTCATGTATCTGTTTTTGCAAAATTTCAGGGCAACATTGATTCCGACTATTGCTATCCCTGTTGTTATTCTGGGCACCTTTGGTGTACTGGCTTTGACAGGATTTTCTATCAATTCCTTGACCATGTTCGGCATGGTATTGGCGATTGGATTGTTAGTCGACGATGCTATTGTGGTAGTGGAAAATGTTGAACGAATTATGCATGAAGAGCATATTGGTCCGAAAGAGGCTGCCAGAAAATCCATGGATCAGATCACAGGTGCTTTAGTCGGTGTTGCCATGGTCATTGCTGCTGTTTTTGTGCCTATGGCTTTCATGAGTGGTTCAACAGGGGTCATTTATCGTCAATTTTCTATCACGATCGTTACAGCCATGACATTGTCCGTTGTGGTTGCCATGATTTTGACTCCTGCGCTTTGTGCAACTATGTTGCCTGATGTCATGAAACACAAGACTTCCGGTTTTTTCGGTCGATTCAATGTCTGGTTTGATAAAGTATCCAATCGTTATCAGGGTGGTGTTTCACATGTCATTTCCAAACCAAAGCGGTATTTACTGGCTTTTCTTGTAGGCGTGGGATTCATTTGTTATATGTTCTGGCGCTTGCCTTCCGGTTTTTTGCCGGATGAAGACCAGGGCATGATGTTTGTTCAGGTTACTTTGCCAACGGGGGCAACATTTGAACGGACACGGGCCGTATTAAAAGAAATAGATACGTATTTTCGTGAGGATGAAAAAGACTGTGTGACCGGTGTCATGACAGTTGCAGGATTCAGTTTTGGTGGTAGTGGACAAAATGCCGGGTTGGCTTTTCTTCGATTGAGAGACTGGAGTGAAAGAAAAGGGGCAGGGCAGGATGTGTTTTCCTTGGCCCAGCGCGCCATGGCCAGATTTTCGCAGATTCAGCAAGCCAACATTTATGTTTTTGCACCTCCTGCTGTTCCCGAATTGGGTAATGCGACAGGTTTTGACTTTGAATTGATTGATAGGGCAAATCAGGGGCATGATGCCTTGATGAATGCAAGAAATTTTCTGTTAATGAAGGCAAATCAAAATCCAGATTTACAGGCCGTTCGTCCAAATGGCCTTGAAGATGTGGATCAATACGTATTGAATATTGATCTTGCTAAAGCAGGAGCACAAAATCTTGCAAAAGGCGAAATCAATACTTCCATTGCCGCTTATTGGGGCAGTATGTATGTGAATGACTTTATGGATCGCGGAAGAACGAAAAAGGTATACATTCAGGCAGATGCTCCCTATCGTATGCAGGTAAAGGATTTTGATAAATATCGTATTCGTAATGCGAGCGGCGACATGGTTCCTTTTTCTACATTCCTTACCATGAATATCGAAAAAGGATCGCCAAGGCTGGAACGATATAATGGCTTGCCTTCCATAGAGATTCTTGGATTGCCAAGTGGAAACAAAAGTACAGGACAGGCAATGACAGCAATGGAAAAACTTGCAAGGGATTTGCCTCCGGGTTTTGACTATGCGTGGACAGGTCTTTCCTATCAGGAAAAAATGGCAGGATCCCAAGCACCTATGCTCTATGCCATTTCATTGGTAATTGTTTTCCTGTGTTTGGCGGCATTATACGAAAGCTGGTCTGTTCCGTTTGCGGTATTGTTGGTTGTCCCGACAGGTGTTATTGGTGCCCTGGCAGGGGTGATGTTGCGGGGGATGAGTAACGATGTATACTTCCAGATTGGTATTCTGACAGTTATTGGTCTTTCCGCAAAAAACTCTATTTTGATTGTTGAATTTGCCAAAGAAATGCATGAAAAAGGAGAGGATATTTTTCATGCAACCGTTCATGCGGCAAGATTACGTTTGCGCCCCATTATCATGACGTCCATGGCGTTTATTCTGGGTGTTATTCCTTTAATGATCAGCAAAGGCGCCGGATCAGGAGGACAAAATGCGATTGGTACAACGGTTGTTTGCGGGGTGACAGCAGCAACGATATTGGGTATTTTCTTTACGCCCATTTTCTTCATTCTTGTAAATAGCTTTTTTAGTTCCAAGAAAAAAGGCAAGCAAGCAGAAACGGTTGTAGACGCCAAAGCGGATACAGTACTAAACGAATCTTCTGAAATGACAGAGGATACATCTGAAGCAAAAGAAGAATCATCCGAAACGACAGAGGATCTACCCGGAAATTAGAAGATAAATATACGCTAGAGTTGAATTTTTATATTCTCTGCTATGCTA
>CAZAIY010000028.1:7735-8960 GCA_964485295.1 uncultured Oxalobacter sp.
AAATTAGAAGATAAATATACGCTAGAGTTGAATTTTTATATTCTCTGCTATGCTAGATGATATCAGAGGGTATAATAATAAATTCACTTATTGGCAGTTAACTTCTCTTTTTCGGTACATCATGCTCATAATTCCGGGTTCAAATGCCCTATCTGCTTTTCGTGCGAAGGGATTATTGTCTCGTCTACAAGAAATCGATCCTGAAATCATGGATGTTTCAGGACGATTTATCCATCTCGTAGATGTTTTGTCACCACTTTCTGATGAAGATGTTCAACGCATCAAATCGCTTTTGGAATATGGTGATCCATTTTTAAAAGACGTCGCAGGTGAAGAATTCATTGTTGTTCCCAGATTGGGAACGATTTCCCCCTGGGCTTCCAAAGCAACGGATATTGCACACAATTGCGGTTTACTCCCTATCAGGCGTATTGAAAGGGGTATTGTCTTTTATATTCAACGCAAAACGTCTGCTTTACCGCTAACAGATGAATTGAAATGGAGTCTGGCGGGCATATTGCATGATCGTATGACAGAAACGGTTCTTTTTAATAAAAAAGATTTACCGGCAATTTTTACGGAACTGGAACCGACTCCTCTGGAATATGTTGATATTCTGTCTAGTGGAAAGCAGGGACTCGAAAAAGCAAATATGGATATGGGATTGGCGCTTTCCGAGGATGAGGTCGATTATTTATATGATGCCTTTTCTAAAGCAAATCGGAATCCTACTGATGTCGAATTGATGATGTTTGCACAAGCAAACAGTGAACATTGCCGGCATAAAATTTTTAATGCAGATTGGACAATTGATGGAAAAAAACAGGATGTGTCCCTTTTTGGCATGATCAAAAACACCCATGAGTTACATCCGGAAGGGACGATAGTTGCTTATAAGGATAATGCTTCCATTATCGAAGGGATTGAAATCATGCGTTTTTATCCTAGAGGTGAGGCGGCAGGGCATGAATATCAGACTTCAACAGAATTGACGCATATTCTGATGAAAGTTGAAACGCATAATCATCCAACAGCCATTTCGCCATTTCCGGGAGCATCAACAGGTGCAGGCGGAGAAATACGTGATGAAGGTGCAACCGGAAGAGGGGCAAAACCAAAAGCAGGTCTGACAGGATTTACCGTTTCCAATCTTTTGTTGCCGGATGCCCAAAAGTCCTGGGAGAATATGGCTGATGTTGTCAAGTTGGATAAAGCAATATCAGAA
>CAZAIY010000029.1:0-8902 GCA_964485295.1 uncultured Oxalobacter sp.
AATGTCGTTATATCCATAAAAATATAACCGTCTTCTGCTCCACCTGTCTTAACAACACCCGCAATTTTCATTTTGACTGAAAACCGTTCCTCAGATTGCGTTTTTCCACTTACCGTTACAACAGAACCAGGAAGTATTTGCGTATATTGCGCTATATCGGTACCTATCAGAATCTCATCTGCTTCAATAGGCCAGTTACCATCTATCTGCCAGTAAGGTCTCGTTTTTTTGGCCTGTTCAAAATCGGTTCCTGCTGCAGTCACAGGTTGACGATTGAATCTCATCGATTCATAACGATATGGAGTTGCCCCAATAACCTTTTTTTCAGGAAGCAATGCCATCACTTTTGTGATTTCATCCATACTCATATTACCGACTTCGGCAGCAGGTACTAAAATCATATTCGCCCCATAAGAACGCATTTCCTGCCTTAATTGACGGGGGATATCATAATAAATTGTCAACATGCCAAAAAGAACCGTTGTGCCAATTGCAATAGACAATACCGCAATAAACATTCTCGACAATCTTCGCAAAAAGGAACTGAAAAGCATTCTGAGATAAAGAGTTGACTTTTTATTCATCCCGTTTCTCCTTATCTGTCATACAACACTTCTTTGGGTTGCAAAGAAAGCAGTATTCGTAAAGCCGGCAAGCTACCCAAAATAACGACCAATAATGAAAGAATGCTGATAATAGGAATAACAATGAATTGAATATCTATGGCTGTTTTAAATACCGTATAACCTATTATTTGGGCAAAACCCAAACCCAACAGATACCCAATGCTTCCACCGACAAGAGCAGTTAATAAAATTTCACCGATTACCAAAAGTATGATTTCCAGATCTTGTGCACCAACGGCTTTCATCAAGCCGATTTCTTTATTTCGCTCCATAACATTAATCGTTACCAAATTAGAAATTCCCAAAGCGGCACAAAGCATACTCATGCCAGTTAAAAGCAACATTAGCAATTTAATCTTATTGAGAATGCCTCCCTCTGATTCGGAAACCTGCAAAACCGGCTTTGCCTGTACATTCGTTAAAACTTCCTCAATCTGATAGGCAATTGAACTAATATAAGCCGTACAATACCATGCATCCCATTCTTTTCTCGAAAGACTGCCTGGATCTGTCGCCGCACGGCGGGCCAGCTCATTTTCCGGAGTCGTCAATGCACTGACATCCACTCTTTGAACCAATCCATGTCTATTTGATAACTCCTGAGCCAAAACCAATGGCACAAATATTTGTTCATCTTCTGTGCCACCGCTTTGCAAAACCGCCCTGACAGTAAGTTCTGCCTTTTTGCCATTTTTTGTATGGACAACCAGCAAATCCCCTTGGCCAAGGTTGAGTTTTCGGGCCAATAAACTGCCAATCATGGCTTCAAATTTATGCTCATCCGCTACCCAGCTGCCAGTAATCGTCCACCAGCTTTTTAATTTTTTTATTCCCGTTGTTATGGAATATCCCACTGGCAAATCAATCTGTTTTTCAAACCATGTACCAACCAAACTTACTGTTGAATTTTCATCATTGATGTAAACGGGGACTTCCAGATAAGGAGAAAAATCAACAATGTTATATGCCCAAAATACGGTCTTCATTTTTGGCAATTCTTCTTCAAGAATATATTTATCCGTAATTCCGGCGCCATCTTTTAATCCATAAAGCTCTCCCATAAGAGAAGTGCTTCTTGGAACAACATTCAAATTGGCTCCATAAACCTTTAATTCCTTGTTGACCTTTTCTTCCACATCCAGCATAACATTTAACATAGCTGTTGACAGGGAAACTCCCAAAGCTATTGTTAAACCGATCATAAACAGTTTTCTTTTTCTTCTTAAAAACGCACATAGCAACATTCGAAAAAACATGGCCGTCTCCTCTATCTGAAACGATGTGCTTCCACTTCAAGAGCGGCTGTTTTAATAATGATTTTCCCGTTTTCGATCACAAAATCGAGAGGAACAGGATTACAGCCCCCCTTAAAGCCAATGGTAGAAATATTGATAACGACATCACATAAAGCGCAAACGATTTGACCATCTCTCTCGTAATATCCACTAGGACCGCAAACATCACAGGCATCGAGTCCAATACCAAAGGTTCCTTCTCCTTTTTTTATAATGATATAGCGCATCTGGGTACCGTCTTCAGATGTATATCCAAAGCGATGAAGATGTCCGTCATTGACTTTTTCTATTGGGATGATGATTTTATTGTCAACAGGAAGCAGTTCAATCGGCTGCTTTATTTCAACCTCTTGATTGGTTGCATGAACACCCACGGTCAAAATCAAAAACATGGCAAATACACTTGCCAATAACACAATTGCCCAACGAATTTGCCTTTTTACATCCATTTTCTGTTTACGACGTAAGGCCGGATCAGGTCCGTCAATCGGGTTTTTCCGATTTTTTCTTATGGCACTGTAAACAACATATATCAAGACGATGAATAATGCGTACAGAAATATTTTCTGGTAATAAAGCAGGCAAATAACCAGTTCAACCAGCCAGTTATAACCGGGTATCCATCTTCTTAATACTGCTATTTGAAAAAAAAGAAGAAGATGTGACGTCCAAACAATGGCGATGGAAACAAGGAAAATATTAATTAAATTTCCTCTTTTAAACCGACTGATCAGTTGAAAAAATGACAGTCCGGCCAAAATAACAATAAGAAAAGCAAAAAGATAACCGAGAACTCTATTCAAAAAAACCTGATTGCAAATACAATCCAGATCTTCTTTAAACTCGAAGACAAAAAGGAGTAAATCAGGAAAATAAAAGGCACTCCACAAAAAGCCCGATAAAAAAACAAAAAAACCGGAAAGACTGACAACAGGATTTGTATGTATTTTTGGATTACGATACCTAATAAGTCTTACAAACAATAAAGACTCCGTCATTAGCATCACAAATAGAAGTGGCGCATTATAAAGTTCACGAACAACAAAACCGGTAGTTATTCGCAAAGTGGCTAAAACAAAAGCCGTTGCCCCTCCTAAAATTACACCCCATCCTAAATATTTTCTGGGAACGGAAATATCCTGCAATTTGACAAAAACAGACAGCAATACCAGCAAAAGCATGGCAGGGAATAGGGTTTGTGTGACATTAATCAGGTATTGCAGCATTATTTTTTGTCCTATCTTTTCTAATATTCCTTCCCAATTAAAAAAGCAGAAAAGCTGATGATTGTCGCATCAGCTTTCATAATTTTTTTCTGATAAATTTTCGAAAAGAAAATAATGATTTTTTACCAGACACGCGGGATGTAATTGAAATCCCAGCTAACTTCTATTGGTTTCTTCCAGAAACGTCCTACAACGCGTGTTGTTTTATCAATGTGCAACAGATATCCCTGTTTTTCTGGATTTTCAATAATAAAAGTTACTTTATATTTACCAGGACCATCCAGTTTAATATTGTTACCATAATGTGGTCCATCGCTTGCGCTCATCGGCATGAATGAACCCTGAATTAATTTACCGCCTTCCTTTTGAATACGGTATTTAACTGTTAAATAGGGAACAAAATCTCCTTCTTCAAAACCCAGATTATTATCTTTTGCCGCAGAAATATCCACTTCCATATGCATATCGGATTTTGAAGCCGGCAAACCAGCCTGACCAGCCGGTTCCATATTAACAGGCTGAAAATAAACACCCGCTATTTGAAGTGGACCAACTACTTTTTTCTCTCCCAAAGGAAATTCTTCAAAATCCGCTGCACTGGCGACATTTCCTATCAGAAAAGAAGAAAAAAACATTGCAAACAATGTTAGCAATACTCCTCTTTTTTTACTATTTTTCATTCCGGTTCTCCATTTTTTGTTAAGGAGTCTTTTTTCTCCTTAAAATAAACAAACGCAAATGAGAATCTATCTCATTTGCGTTTCCAAGTCAATATTTGAAATCCTTCAAGAAAAAGAGGATTCAATAATCCTGCCACAAACAACCTCAAGATCAGTACGATCATGCGAAACAAGAAGACATGTAATTCCCGTGGAAGATAAAATCAGTCTGATATCCTGGCGGATGTTTTCTTTTAATTCTGCATCCAGATTACTAAACGGCTCATCCAGCAGCAGCATCTTGGGACACGGCGCCAAAGCACGTGCCAATGCGACACGTTGTTGTTGTCCTCCACTTAGTTCATATGGGTAACGATCCGCCAACTCCGGCATTTGAATCAGGGCCAGCATATCGTCAACCTGCCGTTTTCTGGTGTTTTTATCGAAACGATGCAAACCAAATTCAATATTTTTTCTGACGGTCAAATGGGGAAACAGACCATAATCCTGAAAAAACAAACCAATTTGACGATCTTCCGGTTTTATAAAAACATCTTCACCGGAAAGTACTTTCCCATCCATCATAATTTCTCCGGATAGGGGTTTTTCCAAACCGGCAATTAACCGGAGCAATGTGCTTTTTCCACTGCCACTTTTGCCTGCCATTCCAACGATTTCCCCCTCTTTGATACCAAGGGAAAAATCATCCAATATCAGTGCCTCTTTAGGACTGTATCGAAAATGCAGATTTTTTACACTCAAAAACATGGCAGGCTCTTGAAATCTATACTTTTCTTTCCTGTGTCCAATATTTCATTAAAAGAATAACCAGTGCACTGACACAGACAATACATAATGAAGGAAATGCAGTTTGATGAATCGCTTCATTACTTGCGTATTCATAAACTTTTGTTCCAAGTGTATCGAAATTAAACGGACGCAACGTTAACGTTAGAGGAAGCTCTTTAACAATATCCACAAAAACCAAAGCCGCACCAGAAACAATAGCCTGTCGAATTAAATGAATATCCACACGGAAAAACGTCTCTGTTACACCTACCCCCAGTGTTCTGGATACTTCCGTATAAATGGGACCGATTTTTGAAAAGCCTGTATCGACGGCCTGATAGCCAATAGAATAAAAACGCACACTATAGGCATAAATCAGCATGCATACCGTCATGCTGATTGGCAAACTGCCCAGAGAAGGAAATACCGCACTAATATTTTTATCTATAAAGACAAAAGCGGTAATAATACCCATAGATAAAACAGCAGAGGGAATGGCATACCCCATTGTTGTCGCCTGGGAAAATAACGCTGTATATTTCCTTGCAAACAACCGGTTGGCGTTGGCTACTCCTGTTGCAAAAAACAGTATCAAAAGGGTTGCTATTCCACTAACATAAAATGTATTGCCGGCACAATTTAGAATCTGCAAAAAAGCAATGTCATCCCAACTTCTTAATGTCCAGACTACCATTTGAACAACAGGAATGACAAAGGCAATCAGCATGACAAAAACACAAAAGGAAACAACCGCAATATTTTGATAGCCACTGATTTTTTTTGCCGACATTTTCCGTTCTCGGCTTGAAACAATTCGGTATTTTTTACGCTGTTGCATTCCACGAGCAATAAGCAGAAAAACGATCACTATTGCAAGCAAAATCACAGCCAACTTTACAGCAGTATCAACATCACCCATTCCAAACCAGGCCGCAAAAATAGCTGTCGTAAACGTATTTAATCCCAAATAACTGGTAACACCGAAATCATTCAACACTTCCAGACAAACCAATGTTCCACCTGCCAGCATGGAAGGAATCAATAATGGAAGAATGACTCTGAAAAAAGCTTTTCTTCTCCCTCCTAACAAAATGGCATTTTCTAGAATTGAACTGCTTTGGTTGTGTAAAAAAGCTTTTACAAAAAGAAAAACATAAGGGAAAAGCGTAATAGTAAAAATAAAAACAGCAAAAGGGATTGCCGGAACGGAAAAATTTGCCGCTTTTGGAGACAGTCCTATTACATTTCGTAAAAAAGTCTGTATGACTCCGGTATAGCCTAAAATTCCATCATAGGTATAGGCTGCTATGTAGGGAGGTATTGCCATGGGAAGAAATAAAAAAATTTCAATCCATTTCTTCCCGTAAAAATCATAAACACTTGTAAACCAGGCTAATAAAGTCCCTAGCAAAACTGATGTCAATCCACTAAAAAACAGCAATACAAAAGTATCGCTAAAATAGGTTTTCAGCAGATAGTTTTCAACTTGTGTCCAGTAGGTACCCGCAGGCGCAAAGGCACTCGCCAATAGAAAAACGAATGGTAACGCCACCAGAAAAAGCGAAACTCTGTATAACGCTACCCAACCGTTAAAATCGATTCGACGAAAAATTGGCTTATTTCCAGCCAACCTTATTGAAGATACGTATGGCATTTGGATTATTCTCGCCTAAAAGCGAAAAATCAATTTTTTGTGTTTTAAATGTTCCCCATTGATCCAACAAAATATGCTTTTTAGCTTTGGGATTTACCGGATACTCATAATTTCCTGCTGAAAAGGCTTCCTGAACAGGTGCGCTGACAAGATATTCAATCAGTTTTAGTGCATTTTCACGATTTTTCCCATATTTTGTTAAACCGGCTCCACTAATATTGATATGAGTTCCCGTTGTTTCCTGATTTGGGAAAAAAACGCCAACACTCTGAGCAACACGAACTTCTTCCGGATCCTTTGAATGCAGCATTTGACCAATATAATAAGTATTCATAATAGCCACATCTCCAACTCCCGCTGCAATGGCTTTTGCCTGGGCCCGATCATTTCCTCTTGGCATTCTGGCCATATTGGCAACAATACCGGCAGCCCATTTTTCGGCTCCTTCATATCCATCAACAACAATTAGGGATGCCAATAATGACTGATCATATAAATCTGCTGAAGATCGAACCAGTACCCGGCCTTTCCACTCAGGATCGGCAAGATTTTCGTAAGTTGAAAGCTTTTCCGGTTTAACTCTTTCTTTGGAATAGACAATTACCCTTGCTCTGGTAGTAAGCCCGACCCAGTAATTATCTTTATCACGCAAATAAGTAGGTACTTCCTGAAAAAAAATGCCGGAAGGCATCGGTTGCAATATTCCTGTTTTCTTTGCCGTATTTAAAACACCACCGTCTACTGTAATAAAGACATCCGCTGGTGTACTCTCCCCTTCTCTTCGAATACGTTCAATCAGTTCTGGTGCTTTACCACTGACTACATTTACCTGTATTCCGGTTTTTTTTGTAAAGCCCTCATAAAGCAACCTATCAGTTTCATAATGACGTGCACTATACAGGTTCACAACATTATCTTTGGCCTGAACCGAAGTTACTCCCATCAAACCCAAAAACAAAAACAAGCACCAAGCCCACAACTGCCGTATCATCTCAGATCCTTCTTATAAAAATAGATTTCGTAGATGATAATTGTGTCGTAAAATGGTGTCAATAAAAACGAGAACTATTATCATTCTCGTTTTTATACCTAAAAAACAAAGTTGTTTAAAAAAGTGGCTGTTTTTAACATGAACAAATTCTTAAAAAAATTTTCTCTTTCATTATTAGGGGGATTGCTTCTTACTTTTGTCTTTCCTACCTATGCACAATCAACAAAAAAAATCGATAAGGACAAGAAAAACTCTTATACGTCAAAAGAAAAAGAATCTTCAAAAAAAAATAAAAAAAACAAGAAAACAACTTTAGAAAAAAAATGGCCTGAAAAAGCGTCCGGATCGGAATAATTGATATGCATTCGCTATACAAGGTACAAACTCGTTTTCTATTCCACTCACATATCAGAATCAAAATTCCTGCAATATACCCGGATGATATTTTTGATGACTTCTACAAAATATTGGAAGAAGTTAATCAAAAATATAATTCCTATGAACCGAACTCCTACATTGATCAAATAAATCAACATGCAGGTCACTTTGTTGAGGTTGATGACGAAACCACTCAACTACTCAACAAAATTATTTCCCTGTCTCATTTCTTTAATGGAACTTACGATATTACAGTTATGCCTCTCATTCGTTTATGGGG
Organism: uncultured Oxalobacter sp.; assembly: GCA_964485295.1. Lineage (GTDB taxonomy): Bacteria > Pseudomonadota > Gammaproteobacteria > Burkholderiales > Burkholderiaceae_D > Oxalobacter. The sequence goes on from CAZAIY010000029.1 coordinate 7,899, forward strand.
CTTTTACAAAAATAACGTTAGACGAAAACCCACTTTAAGTGAGATTAAGGAAGCTCAAACCAAAATAAATTACAAAAATATAGAAATTGATGGGAATCGAGTACGTATCAAGAAAGGACAGGAAATTATTACAGGTTCATTTATCAAAGCTTACGCTGTTGATAAATTAATCAATTTCATGAAAAAAAGAGAAATTACCAGCGCCATTGTTAATGCCGGTGGCAGCACAATACGTGCCATCAATAATGAAATCGAATCCCCATGGCAGGTAAATGCTGTACATCCTGAAAATGACACCTTGCTTTTTACCATCAACCTGAATAACTGTGCTTATTCGACTTCGTCACAATCATCCTCTTTTGTCGATATTAACGGAAAAAAATACGGTCATATCCTGAATCCATTAACTGGTTACCCATCACAAAACAAATTGCTGGGTTTAATAACGGAAAGCTGTCTATTGGGAGATATCATTTCAACGGGGCTTTTTAATGAATCCCCAAAAAACTTTCTAAAAAAAGTACAGCAACTTTCAGGTCACTACCATTTAACAGGTTTCATTATGGGATCGGACCATCGCATCACAACAACCCCTTTTTTCAAAGAAAAACTTGAAGAATCCAAAACACTCAAATTATTTCAAAGTGAATGATTTTTCCTTGTATTGTTCAAAGCTGAACCATTAAGAGATTTAGCCGTTCGTGCCATAACTATTCCTAATTTATGAGTACCTATTTTTGGGTACCTTTAATTTTTTATATTTTTAATAGGTCCCCAAATAAGTACCTAAAATAAGCGGATGTTAATGAACTTTATGGAACGATTATAAACAAAAAAACACGCCAAACGCTAGGTTTTATACGGGCGGAGGCCGAAGTCGAATAACTTGCTAGAAGTCTTATGAACACTATGTTTTTATTTTTCAATTTTTTAACAAGCCCCCAAAATTATTTTGCTGTATATTTTTACATATAAGATTCATTAAAAGCCAAAAGATATGAGAC
>CAZAIY010000030.1:0-8809 GCA_964485295.1 uncultured Oxalobacter sp.
CTGTTTATTGGGCAGCGAACCTTCCGTACCCTCAACCTCATACTGTTGTGATGCCCCCTCCTGTTTCCACCGGACACCCAGTTTTTCAAGTGCCTGCAACATCACAGATGTATCGTCGGATGAAAGCAAATCTTTGATTTCCGTTCGTCCTTTTGCCAGCGCCGCCAACAGCAATGTCCTGTTTGAAATACTTTTGGAACCCGGTAAACGTATAACACCTTTTGCTCTGGCTACTGGCGCCAAGTCAATGTATTGAGGATATTTCATGAATGTTCCTTTTGCTTTTCCGCTGCCTCAATAGTTGTAATCCAATCGTATCTTGCCTTTTGGGCATTGGTATAAATTTGATTTATTCCTTCGGCATCACCAGCAGCTAGCATACTGCGTATTTGACCCAACTCTATTAAGTAGTTATCCAATTCCGACAAAAGCTGTTTTTTATTTGCCATCGAAATATCCCGCCACATTTCCGGAGAAGAGCCGGCAATCCGGGTAAAATCCCGAAATCCACTGGCAGCATACTGAAACATCAGATCGGCATTGTTATGGCGTGCCACCTGATCAACCAATACATAAGAAAGCAAATGGGGAAGGTGGCTCACTAAAGCAAACACATTATCATGGTCATCAGGAGACATATAATGAATAATGGCCTGACATTGTTGCCACATGGCAGCTATGCGATTGACATCTTTTTTGGAATTTTCCGGCAAGGGCGTAATCACCAGTTTTTTTCCGTCAAACAGATCGTTGACAGCTGCATCAGGACCATTTTTTTCCCTGCCGGCAATGGGATGCGATGGAATAAAACATCCCACTTTCTCACCTAACACCTGATAGGCAACCGCAACAACATCCGATTTGGTACTCCCCACATCCGTGACAACTACGGAATCCTGAAGATACGGTTTAATCAACGACAAAATTGTACCCGTCTGGGCAACGGGTGCGGCAATCAAAATCAAGTCGGCCTCGCTGACAGCTTCAGGTGTCGAAACAGCAATTTCATCAATTAATCCCAGCTGATGGGCACGTTCCAATACTTCTTTACTGCGGTCAATTCCTACTATCTTTCCAGTGTAACCTGATTTTCGTAATGCAAGTGAAAGTGATCCTCCGATCAATCCCACACCAAAAATAAGAATACGGCGAAATTCAATCACATAACACCTTGTAACAGCCTGTTTTTTTTATGAAAGTATCTCTTTCAATGCACGAATAATTGCAGCATTTTCTTCTGGCAAACCAATTGTGATACGCAACCAGCTTGGCAAGCCATAACCACCAACCGGACGAACAATAATGCCTTTTTTCAAAAGTGCCAGATTCACTTTTGCTCCGGCAGTGTCATCTTCACCAACACGAACCAAAACAAAATTGCCATAGGAAGGAACATATTCCAATTTCATTTCATCAAAAGCCCGTATTAACTGCTGATAACCTTCCGCATTTAACTTCGCACTTTTTTCAACAAAATCCTTATCATTTAAAACCGCAACTGCTGCCGCCTGAGCCAAAGAATTCACATTAAATGGCTGTCTGACACGGTTTAGCAACCCGGTAATTTCCGGCTGAGCCATTCCAAACCCGACTCTTAAGCCAGCCAGACCATAAATTTTTGAAAAAGTTCTTGAAACCAATAAATTCGAATATTTTTTCACCCAATCTACAGATTCATATTGCAATTGGGGATTCAAATATTCGTTATAGGCCTCATCTAAAACCACAACGACATGTTCAGGAACATCTTCCAAAAAAGATTCTATTTCAGCTGGTTTCAAAAAAGTGCCGGTTGGATTATTGGGGTTGGCAATAAATATCAATTTGGTGTCTGACGTAATCGCCCTTTTCATGGCAATTAAATCATGACCATAATCTCTTGATGGCACACGAATTCCTCTTGCACCAATTGCCTGCGTTGCCAAAGGATAAACTGCAAATGAATACTCGGAATAAATCACTGCCTCACCAGGACGAACCAAAGCATGGGCAGCCAATTCCAAAATATCATTACTGCCATTTCCTAATGTAATCCAGTTCTCCGGTACGGCATAACGCCCGGATAAAGCCGCTTTTAATTCAAATCCATTTGAATCGGGATAGCGTCCGCTTTCAGATAAAACGTTAGCTATCGCTTTTTTTGCAGATTCGGGCATACCCAATGGATTTTCATTGGATGCCAATTTAATAATTTTGGTTTCTTCCAAACCAAATTCCCGTGCTACTTCCGAAATAGGCTTTCCTGCCTGATAAGGCGCAATAGCACGAACATATTCCGGACCTAATATATTCGACATTATTTTCTTACTGACTTAATTAAATTTCCATTGGATACGAGCCCAAGATTTTGAAATAGGCAGCGTGTCCTCTTAATTCCTTGAGCGCTTCTGCCATTTTTTCATCTTTCTCATGACCGATCAAATCGATAAAGAAATAATATTCCCAGTTACCTGAGCGGGCAGGCCGAGACTCAATTCGACTCATCGAAATACCGTATCTATTGAGTGGCTCCAATAAACGATAAACGGCACCAGGTCGATTTTGAACCGATAAAACCAGTGAAGTCTGATCCATAAAACTCTGGTCTGTTTTCTGATAGCCAATGATGACAAATCTCGTCCGGTTTTGAGGACCGTCCTGAATACTTTCGCTAACGATTTGCAAACCATAATGTTTTGCCGCCATCACACCGGCAATCGCCGCAGTTTTCCCGTCTTTACTTGCCAATACAGCCGCTTCCCCGTTGGAGGCAACCGGCTGACGGAAAATTTTCGGGTAATGCTGGTTTAACCAGCCCTGGCATTGGGCCAATGTTAGTGAATGCCCGCAAATCTTTTCAACACCTTCCATATTTCCGGATAACGTCATCAAATTATGATTGATATCCAGTGTTTTTTCTGCGCTGATCGTTAAAGGCGTTTGCATAAAAAGATCAAGGGTGCGATTCACAACACCCTCTGTTGAATTTTCAATCGGGACGATACCGAGATCTGCCGCCTTGGCTTCAGTCGAACGAAAAACTTCATCAATTGTTTTGCAGGGAATGGTTTCTATCGCATTTCCAAAGTAGGCAAAAGCCGCCTGCTCGGAATAGGTTCCTGTCGGTCCCAAATAAGCCACCCGAATTTTCTTTTCCAGTGCCCGACAGGCAGACATAATTTCACGGTAAATGCCCTGCAGGTTTTCCGTAACCAGGGGTCCTTTGTTACGTTCAGCGATACTTTTTAAAATTTGAGCTTCTCGTTCCGGCCGAAAAACAGGTAAATTCGTTTCTTCTTTTATTTTGCCTATATCTTTTGCCAGTTTTGCCCGTTGATTCAAAAGATCAATCACCTGCGTATCAATAGCATCTATCTGGTCACGAAGTGGTTTTAATTTTGTTTCCATAAATCTGCACCGAAAAGAAAAAAAATAAAAGGTACATTATTGCAAAAAGAAATTTTCACAATTTTTTATTTCGCTTTGCAACACGAAGAAATTTGCCATATTTTATGACATATTGACCGGAATAAAACGATTCTTTTCAGAATAATCCAAAATACATCACCGTGTCCGTTCAAATTCCTGCATATAAGAAACCAGTGTCTTGACACCCTCCAGTGGCATCGCGTTGTACAGTGATGCTCTCATACCGCCAACCAATCGGTGTCCTTTTACCTGCAATATCCTATTTTGTTCGGCTCCAGCTAAAAAAGTGTCATTTAGCGTTTCATCGTTAAGAAAAAATGGCACATTCATCCGGGAACGGCAGTTTTTTTCGACATGATTGACAAAAAGGCGACTGGAATCAATGTAATCATACAGCAATGCCGATTTTTCAATAGCGGCTTTTTCCATTTCTTTTACGCCACCCTGCTTTTTTAACCACTGTAAAACCAGTCCGCACAGATAAATGGCATAAACAGGTGGTGTATTAAAAACGGAATGATGGGCCGCCAAATTTTTAAAATCATAAACTGATGGACAGATCAACTGGGCTTTTCCGATTAAATCTTCACGGATAATCACAATGGAAACACCGGCCATCCCCATATTTTTTTGCGCACCGGCAAAAATCAGCCCATATTTTGTTACATCCACAGGACGTGACAGAATATGGGAAGACATATCCGCAACCAATGGAGTTGAACCGAGATCCGGTGTAAAAAAATATTCCGTTCCATTAATCGTTTCATTACTGCAGATATGCACATAAGCCGCTTTATCTGACAGCTGCCATTCCTGAAAATCAGGAATTCTCGTAAAGTTCTCCGCTTCAGATGTCGCTGTAATATTTACATGAGCGTATTTACGGGCTTCTGCCAAAGCTTTGCCAGACCAAATACCGGTATGAACAAAATCGATGGTTTTTAGGGTGGGATCAGGTCCTGTCAGATTCATCGGAATCAAGGCATTTAACGCAGTTGCACTGGCTTGAATAAACAGAATACGATAGGTATTGGGAACAGAAAGCAATTCTCTCAGATCGCTTTCAGCCTGAAACAGAATGGACTCAAACTCCCCACTCCGATGACTCATTTCCATGACTGAAATGCCTTTGCCCTGCCAATCCAGCATTTCAGCGGCCGCCTGTTCCAATACGGCATCAGGCAAAACAGCAGGGCCAGAAGAGAAATTGAACGGTCGTTTCATCAGGCGTTGTTTTCAGATGTTTCTTCTTTTACTGTTGCCGTTTTCTCATTCACATCATCCACATCCGTATCCATAATCCGTTGCAAACCACTCAAATTGGTTCCATCCTCAACGGCAATTAATGTTACGCCTTGTGTTGCCCGTCCCATCTCACGAATTTCAGAAACCCGTGTTCGGATTAAAACACCTCCAGTCGTAATCAGCATGATTTCATCTTTCTCATCAACCAGCGTCGCCGCAACCACTTTGCCATTCCGCTCGGAAGTTTGAATCGCAATCATGCCTTTCGACCCCCGTCCATGGCGGGTATATTCCGTAATAGGAGTGCGTTTGCCAAAACCGTTTTCGGTTGCGGTTAAAACAGACTGATTTTCATCCTCTGCCACCAGCATCGCTATGACACGATGATCCTCATCCAGATTCATCCCACGCACACCACGGGCGGCACGTCCCATCGGTCTGACATCATTCTCGTCAAACCGAACGGCTTTACCGGCATCAGAAAACAGCATGACATCGTGTTTGCCGTCGGTCAGGGCCGCACCAATTAAAAAGTCTCCCTCATCCAAACCTACCGCAATAATACCTGTCTTGCGAGGATTACTAAAATCAGTCAATGCTGTTTTCTTGACAATACCCTGACTGGTTGCCATGAAAACATAGTGGTCTTCCGGGAAATTCCGATTTTCACCGGAAAGAGGAAGAATAACGGTAATCTTTTCGTTTTCCTGTAACGGAAACATATTGACTATCGGACGACCGCGGGCATTTCGTGATCCCTGTGGCACTTCCCACACTTTCAGCCAATACACACGCCCCCTGTCAGAGAAACATAAAATAAAGTCATGTGTATTTGCCACAAACATCTGATCAATCCACTCATCATCCCGTGTTGCCGCCGCCTGTCTTCCCCGTCCACCACGTCTTTGTGAACGATATTCGGAAAGTGGCTGTGATTTGATATAGCCCGTATTGGATAAAGTGACAACCATATCCTGTGGCGTAATCAAATCAGCTATTTCCAAATCCGCCGCATTTTGCTCAATTTCGGAACGACGCAAATCCTTGTCTTCCTGACCATATTCTTTAACAATTTCGTTCAGTTCCGTTTCAATAATCGCCAATACACGTTCCGGTTTGGCCAAAATATCCAACAGCTCTGTAATTTGATCCATCACATTGCGGTACTCATTTAGGATTCGATCCTGTTCAAGTCCGGTCAAACGTTGCAGGCGCATTTGTAGAATTTCCTGAGCCTGTTCTTCCGACAGCTTATATAAGCCGTCTTCCTGAATACCATATCCTTTGGGCAAATCAACCGGTCGGTAATCTGCCTTGCTATTTTGTCCATTTTCCGTTCTGGAAAGCATTTCCCTGACCAAGGAGGAATCCCAGGAACGGGACATGATTTCCTGACGGGCAATCGGAGGAGTCGGTGCCGCACGAATGATCGCCAAAAACTCATCTATATTGGCCAGAGCAACTGCCAAACCTTCAAGGACATGTCCTCTTTCCCGTGCTCTTTGCAAATCAAATACCGTTCGGCGGGTAACCACTTCCCGGCGGTGCGACAAAAAGCACTCCAGCATCTGCTGCAAATTCAGGAGTTTTGGCTGCCCTCTGACAAGGGCCACCATATTCATCCCAAACGTATCCTGTAACTGGGTCTGTTTATATAAATTGTTCAATACCACTTCCGGTATTTCATTTCGTCTTAATTCAATGACGACCCGCATACCAGATTTATCCGATTCATCACGAATATCCGTAATACCTTCTATTCGTTTTTCCCGGACATGTTCGGCTATCCGTTCCAGCAATGATTTTTTATTAACCTGATACGGCAGCTCATCAATCACAATGGCATGACGTCCATCTTTTCCCATTTCCTCGAAATGGGTTTTGGCACGCATGACAATACGGCCTCTTCCCGTTCGGTAACCATCATGCACACCAGACAGGCCGTAAATAATCCCCCCGGTTGGAAAGTCAGGTGCCGGAATCAATGCAATCAGTTCGTCAATGGAACATTGCGGATTTTTCAGGAGATACAAAGCACCATTGACGACTTCGCGAATATTATGGGGAGGGATATTGGTTGCCATTCCAACAGCAATACCGGAAGACCCGTTAACCAAAAGATTGGGAATACGTGCCGGCAAAACGGAAGGTTCTTCTTCCTTGGCGTCGTAATTAGGAACAAAATCAACGGTGTCCTTATCAATATCTGCCAGCATTTCATTGGCTATACGATCCAGACGACATTCCGTATAACGCATGGCTGCAGCATTGTCGCCATCAATGGATCCAAAATTACCCTGTCCGTCGACAAGGGTATAACGCATGGAGAAATCCTGGGCAAGACGAACCAGGGTATCATAAATGGAAGCATCACCATGCGGGTGATATTTACCCATTACCTCACCAACCACACGCGCACATTTAACATAAGGGCGATTCCATACATTATTCATTTCGCGCATGGCGTAAAGAACCCGGCGGTGTACGGGTTTCAAACCATCCCTGACATCCGGAAGAGCCCTGCCGACAATGACGCTCATCGCATAATCCAAATAGCTCTTGCGCATTTCTTCTTCCAGGGAAATCGAAATGGTTTCTTTTGCAAACTGTTCCATGGGATACTTACTCAAATGGGAAATAATTTTTCTTTGGAAATACTCCTTGTTAAACAAGGAACGCTTCTGTTCAAAGGCGTTATTCTAACATGTCAGGCAATAGCCTTTTCTTTTTTGCCTGCCTAAAAAAAGGGTGCTTTTACTTTTTAATGAATTGATTTGCCTTATTTTTATATAAATAACGCAAATCTTCAGCTTATTCATCTTGCAAACCTGAACCATTTTGATATTATCAGCATTGCACGTAATTTTGGTTTTTGTAATTCGGCAAAAATAAGGTTGTGTAAATGCAACAAAAAAGTCACTATTTTCAAAAAACAAAAATAGTTTGACCTTATTAGGCTGATCAAATGCCATCGATATGTCAGAATATGGTAGACGCATATTTCATGAATTCGAAAAGTGCGAGTATCAATCTTTTGTTATCGTGAAGTTGAAAAATAGAAGCAGCAGCATGCTGCGGGTATCTCAATTAAGAGGATAGTTATGAATAAATTGCTTAAAGTTCTTTTCGCTGCTTCCGCAGTTGTTGCCGTTTCTGCATCAGCACAAACAGCACAAGACTATATGGCTAACAAGCCATACAGTGCTTATGTACAAGACGCACGTGGCGTAATCGCCCGTAACTCCAGTGGTCTGTGCTGGCACACCGGTTACTGGACACCAGCTGATGCTGTTCCAGGTTGTGATGGTCCATTGACCCAGCCTGTTGCACAAGCTGCTCCAGTTGCTGCTGTTCCAACATCAGAAAAAGTAACCTATGCAGCTGATGCTTTCTTTGATTTTGACAAAAACACTGTCAAACCAGAAGGTAAAGCAAAACTGGATGAGGTTGTTACCGGTCTGCAAAACATGGACGTAGAAGCAGTTATTGCTGTTGGTCATACCGACTCAACCGGTCCAGAAGCTTACAACCAAAAACTTTCTGAACGTCGTGCAGAAGCTGTCAAAGCTTATCTGGTATCCAAAGGTGTTGATCCTCAAAAAGTTTACACCGAAGGTAAAGGTGAATCCCAACCAATCGCAAGCAACCAAACCAAAGAAGGTCGTGCGAAAAACCGTCGTGTAGAACTTGAAATTGTTGCTAACAAAGCTCAAGCTCAAGCAGCTCAGCAATAATTGAATATTGCATCAAAAACCCCCGTCGATGACGGGGGTTTTTTTATATCTTCCTTTTTTTTATGACTCGCAGGATATAATACCTGCATCGTCATAATTCCCAATTCTTCCGTTTATTCCATGAATGTCGATCAAGAAGAACTTATAAAATTCAATACGCTTGCCAAAAGCTGGTGGGATGAAAATGGTGCCTGTCGCTTTTTGCATAAATTAAATCCCCTTCGCATGCAATGGATAGAACAATTTTCTACGCTTCATGGAAAAAAAGTTTTGGATCTGGGATGTGGTGGCGGAATATTAAGTGAATCAATGGCAAAACGTGGTGCCATTGTAACGGGAATCGATCTGGCAGATGATGTTATCCATATTGCAAAAACACATGGCAGACAATCCGGACTGGATATTGATTATCGCGTCACTTC
>CAZAIY010000031.1:0-8755 GCA_964485295.1 uncultured Oxalobacter sp.
GTTACCGGACGTTCAAATGGATCACCAGTTCGTCCGTCATACATGGTAACTTGATTTTTTGATGCCGTCATACCGAGTTTTTCTGCGATATCATCCGGATAGGCCAGATTCAGCATGCGACGAATTTCTGGCTCTTTTGCACCATCAAATACGGGAGTCGCAAAAGGAACACCTTCTTTAAGATTTTTTGCCAGTTCCAGCACTTCCTGATCGGTCAGACTATCCAGATCTTCTTTTTTACCGCCTTCAGCATAAATCTTTTTAATAAAAGAACGAATATCTTCTATTTGACGTTTTGCCTCAAGCATTTCTCCAATACGTTGCCCCAGTCCTTTTGCTGCCCAGCCAAGGTGTGTTTCCAGAATCTGTCCCACATTCATACGGGATGGCACACCCAATGGATTCAAAACAATATCGGCTGGAGTACCGTCGGCCATATATGGCATATCTTCAACTGGAACAATACGTGAAACAACCCCTTTATTGCCATGACGTCCGGCCATCTTGTCTCCCGATTGCAGTCGACGTTTAACTGCCAGATAGACCTTGACCATTTTCTGAACACCCGGTTGAAGCTCATCACCCTGTGTCAGTTTTTTGCGTTTTTCCTCAAACGCCATATCGAATTGATGACGTTTCTCTGAAATGGAATCCTTGATTGCTTCTAATGCCTGAGCCGTATCTTCGTCAGCTGGACGTATATCAAACCAATGATAACGATCCAAATCTGCCAGATACTCTTTCGTAATCTCGGCACCTTTTGCCAATTTTTTAGGACCACCGTTGACTTTCTTGCCGACCAAAAGTTTGGACAATCGTTGATAAGCATCGGTTTCAACAATTCGCATCTGATCGTTCAAATCCATACGATAACGTTTTAATTCGTCATCGATAATCTGTTGAGCGCGTTTGTCGCGAACCAGCCCTTCTCTGGTAAATACCTGAACGTCAATAACCGTACCTACCATACCTGAAGGAACACGTAACGATGTATCTTTTACATCAGATGCTTTTTCACCAAAAATTGCACGCAAAAGTTTTTCTTCTGGTGTCAGTTGTGTTTCCCCGCGTGGCGTTACTTTACCAACCAATGTGTCGCCTGCCTGCACTTCGGCACCAATATAAACAATACCGGATTCATCGAGCCGGGCAAGTTGATTCTCTGCTAAATTAGAAATGTCACGTGTAATTTCTTCAGGACCGAGTTTGGTATCGCGGGCAACAACCGACAATTCCTCAATGTGAATTGAAGTATAGCGATCATCTTCAACCACTCTTTCGGAAATTAAAATGGAATCTTCAAAATTGAGTCCATTCCATGGCATAAATGCCACTAACATGTTTTGCCCCAAGGCCAGTTCACCTAAATCCGTGGAAGCACCATCCGCAATGACATCGCCTTTTTCAATCCGATCACCAATCTCAACAATTGGACGCTGATTAATATTGGTATTCTGATTGGAACGGGTATATTTAATCAGATTATAAATATCGACACCAACTTCACCTGCGGACGCTTCCTCATCATTGACACGAACAACGATACGTCCCGCATCAATATAATCAACTACCCCTCCACGAACAGCTTGAACCGTCGTTCCGGAGTCAACCGCAACTGTACGCTCCACACCAGTTCCAACCAGTGCTTTTTCTGGACGCAAACATGGTACGGCTTGACGCTGCATATTGGCACCCATCAATGCACGGTTGGCATCATCATGCTCCAAAAACGGAATTAATGAAGCCGCAACCGACACAATCTGCCCTGGAGCCACATCCATATATTGAACCCGCTCAGGAGAAACAAGAATGGTTTCACCCGACTCACGGGCGGAAACCAGTCCGTCAGCCAGCATCCCGTTTTCATCAACGGTACTATTTGCCTGGGCAATGATATAACGCCCTTCTTCAATGGCGGAAAGGTATTCAATTTCGTCTGTTACACGACAGTCAACGACCTTACGATAAGGTGTCTCGAGAAAACCATATTCGTTCAGACGGGCATAAAGCGCCAAAGAATTAATCAACCCAATATTTGGTCCCTCAGGTGTTTCAATTGGACAGACCCTACCATAATGCGTCGGATGCACGTCACGAACCTCAAAACCGGCTCTTTCACGAGTCAAACCGCCAGGCCCCAATGCAGAAACACGACGTTTATGTGTAATTTCTGACAATGGATTGGTCTGATCCATAAATTGAGATAATTGGGAAGATCCAAAGAATTCTCTGATGGCAGCAGAAATTGGTTTTGAATTGATCAAATCATGAGGCATTAAATTATCTGCCTCAGCTTGTCCCAGTCGCTCTTTGACAGCTCGTTCAACCCTAACCAGACCAGCCCTGAATTGATTTTCTGCCAACTCACCGACACAACGAACACGGCGATTTCCTAAATGATCAATATCATCAACTTCGCCACGCCCGTTACGCAAATCAACCAGAATCTTGATGACAGCAAGAATATCTTCATTAGACAATGTCATTTCACCATCTAATTGTTCCAGTCCAATCCGGCGATTGAATTTCATACGACCTACCATTGATAAGTCATAGCGTTCCGGATTATAGAAAAGACCATTAAAAAGTGCCTCAACCGATTCTTCCGTTGGCGGTTCCCCAGGACGCATCATACGGTATATGGCAATTCTTGCAGCCATGAGATCCGCTGTTTCATCTGTGCGCAATGTCTGCGAAATATAGGACCCCTGATCCAAATCGTTGGTATACAGCGTTTCAATTTCCTTAATTTCAGCCTGACGCAGTTTAGCCAGTATTTCTTCCGTTAACTCATCATTCGCTTTGGCAATGATTTCGCCTGTATCTTGATCAACAATATTTTTTGCTAATGCACGACCAATCAGGTAATCTTCAGGAACGGAAATACGATTAATACCGGCAGCTTCAATATCACGAATATTACGTGCATTGATTCTTTTATCCTTGGAAACAATTACCTTGCCATCTTTGCCAACAATATCAAAGCGTGCTATTTCACCCCGCATTCGTGCAGGAACAAAATCCATTTCCGCCCCATCCGCACGCAAAGTAAAATGATCGAAGACAAAGAAATTTTCCAAAATTTCCTCAACCGACATGCCAATAGCTTTTAACAAAACCGTTACTGGCATTTTTCTACGGCGATCTACACGGAAAAATAAAATATCCTTGGGATCAAATTCAAAATCAAGCCATGACCCTCTATAAGGAATAATACGCGCAGAAAAAAGCAATTTACCTGAGGAATGCGTTTTTCCACGATCATGCTCAAAAAACACACCCGGAGAACGATGCAATTGGGAAACAATAACACGTTCTGTACCATTAATAACGAATGAACCTGTGTTTGTCATGAGTGGAATTTCACCCATATACACTTCCTGTTCTTTCATTTCTTTGACAACCGGTTTGTTTGGTGATTCCTTATCAAGAATAACCAAACGCACTCTGGCTCTTAATGGTGATGCGTATGTAAGACCACGTTGCTGACATTCCTTTACATCAAATGGAGGATCGCCTAATGTATAGGAAATGAACTCCAGTCTCGCAAAACCATTATGCGAAACTATAGGAAATATAGAAGCAAACGCAGATTGTAATCCTTCATTTTTTCGTTGCCCCGGAATCGTATCAGCCTGTAAAAAACTATGATAGGACTCAAGTTGGGTTGCCAACAAAAAAGGAACTTGGTGGACATTTTCGCGCTTCGCGAATGATTTTCGGATGCGCTTTTTCTCAGTAAATGAGTAATGCATGAACACTCCGTGAGTGGCTTATGGATGGAAAATTCAGGTTTCAGTATCAATTTATTTGAATCGGAAAGCTCAATTCTCCATTTCAATTAGCCATTTAAAAATTAACTTTTACCCCAGTAACCAGGTTTAAGAACCAAAAAGCACAATGGAGTTATAGCTAAATCGCCAATTATAAGCGATTCAGCTATAACTCTGTTTATTTTGCGAAACAAAAATCGAAAATTATTTGATTTCGACTTTCGCGCCAGCATCTTCCAATTTTTTCTTGGCTTCTTCTGCTTCAGCTTTGGAAACGCCTTCCTTAACTGGTTTAGGTGCAGCATCAACCATATCTTTTGCTTCTTTCAAACCTAAACCGGTAATTTCACGAACAGCTTTAATAACACCAACTTTATTAGAACCAAATTCAGCAAGAACAACTGTGAATTCGGTTTGTTCTTCAGCTGCAGCAGCACCGCCTGCAGCACCTCCAGCTGGAGCAGCCACAGCCATTGCTGCTGCGGATACACCAAATTTTTCTTCAAAAGCTTTTACAAGCTCATTCAATTCCATGACAGACATAGCGCCAACAGCTTCTAATATGTCTTCTTTACTAATTGCCATTTGAAACTCCTAAAAATACGTCTTAATTCATTGTTGGTTTAGACACAATTATGCTAAATCTCTAGCTTTTTATAAGAAAGCACCTTAAGCAGATTCTTTCTGTTGAGCCAAAGCAGCCAAACCACGAGCAAAAGCCGATACTGGCGCCTGCATAACGCCCAAAAGCTGAGCAAGCAAAACTTCACGACTTGGAATATTTGCCAATGCAACTACACCGGCTTTATCAAGCATTTTCCCGGCATAGCAACCACTCTTAATGACAAGCATATCATTGCTTTTTGCAAAATCCTGCAGGATTTTTGCCGCAGCAACAGCATCCTTGGACATTGAGTAAATCAATGGTCCTGTCATATCGGAAGCCAGTTCAGCAAAAGCTGTTCCTTCCACAGCACGACGAGCCAGTGTGTTTTTTAAAACACGCAGATAAACACCCTGTTCACGTGCCTTTTTACGCAGTTGTGTCATGTCACCAACCTGGATACCACGATATTCGGCCAATACAATTGTTTCCGTTTCAGCTAATTGCGCGCTTACTTCTTCAACTACGGCCTTTTTTTCATTCAGATTGAGACCCACGGTCAACCTCCCAAAATGGTGCATCATCTCCTGGCGAGCATTCGCACCGGTTTAATACACGGTGTCCAAAGTTAGGAGTTTACTATCAGCACTACCTGCCTGTAACTACAAAACTGTTTGGGTTCACCATCTGCGCTGGGTCAGAGAGTTCCCTGGTTTAATTAAAAATAACAACTTTGCATTTTTAACCCAACGGTCTTTGACTACCTGAATTGGTTAATTCTTTCCAATTCAGCCCAAAGTAATGCCCAACCTGCAACGCAGGTTGGGACTTTATTCATTTTCATGCAGAAAGCGTTGCCTGATCAATACGAACACCTGCTCCCATAGTAGATGAAAGTGAAATTTTCCTAATATACGTACCCTTACTGGATGTTGGTTTCGCTTTAATCAGCACATCGATGAGTGCGTTTATATTGGTTTTTAAATCGGCATCAGAAAAAGATCTGCGCCCGACTGTCGCATGGATAATACCATTGCGATCAGTTCTATATTGAATTTGACCCGCTTTAGCATTTTTTACTGCAACGGCAACATCAGGCGTAACTGTTCCAACACGTGGATTCGGCATCAATCCTCTAGGACCCAAAATTTGCCCCAAAGTACCAACAACACGCATGGTATCTGGTGTAGCAATAACAATATCAAAAGGCATATCACCTGCCTTGATTCTGTCAGCCAAATCTTCTAAACCAACAATATCAGCACCTGCCTCTTTTGCCAGATCCGCCTTCTCTCCTGTTGCAAAAACAGCTACACGCACCTCTTTTCCTGTTCCGGCAGGCAAAACAACGGAACCACGAACAACTTGATCCGATTTTCTTGGATCCACACCAAGCTGAACGGCAATATCAATTGACTCGTTAAATTTAGCTGTTGCAAATTCTTTTACCAGCGCCAATGCCTCATCGATCGGATACAATTTGCTACGATCAACTTTCTGTTTAAAAGCACGTACTCTTTTTGATACTTTTGCCATTACACACCCTCCACTGTAATACCCATTGAACGCGCAGAACCAGCAATCGTACGTACCGCAGCTTCCAGATCAGCCGCAGTTAAATCAGGTTGTTTTGTCTTAGCAATTTCTTCAATTTGAGCACGTGTTATCGATCCAACCTTCTCAGCATTTGGACGCTGAGAACCTTTTTCAATTCCTGCCGCTTTTTTAATTAAAAAAGTAACAGGTGGAGTCTTCATCACAAAAGAAAAAGACTTATCTGCATACGCCGTAATAACAACCGGAATAGGCATACCCGCTTCAAAATTTTGTGTTTGCGCATTAAAGGCTTTACAAAATTCCATAATGTTCAAGCCACGTTGTCCCAATGCAGGACCAATTGGAGGGGATGGATTAGCCTTACCAGCCGGCACTTGCAATTTGATATAACCAGCAATTTTTTTAGCCATTTTTTTTCCTAATTTTAGTGAGTCATAACGCCTGCCTGAATCAGGCTCCTCTTTTCCGTTTTTGCAGCATCCTCATACTGCAACGCACGGTAACGTTTGAAACTATATTTTTTCCACCTGTCCAAATTCGAGCTCAACAGGTGTTGAACGCCCAAAAATGGTCACCAGCACACGCAAGCGCGATTTTTCGTAGTTAACTTCTTCCACATTACCGTTAAAGTCTGCAAATGGACCTTCCTTGATACGAACCAGTTCACCAACTTCATAGGAAATTTTGGGTCTTGGTTTATCAATTCCATCTTGCATCTGCTGAAGAAGTTTATCGATCTCGTGCTGACGAACCGGAGTAGGTTTATTGGATTTACCACCAACAAAACCCGTAATGCGTGGCGTATTCTTGACAAGATGCCATGTTTCATCCGTCATTTCCATCTCAACAAGAATATAGCCTGGGAAAAAACGACGTTCGGTAACTGATTTTTGCCCTGCCTTAACTTCAATTACCTCTTCTGTTGGAACCAAGATTTCGCCAAAGCGATCCTTCATTCCCATTCGTTCAATGCGCTCCAGTAATGCACGGCGCACACTCTTTTCCATGCCGGAATAAGCGTGCACCACATACCAACGCTTTTTATCAGAAGCATTTCCAGCAACAGCCGTACCAGAATCTAATTCATCCCGGGTATTTTCACTCATTATCTATTCCAACCGAGTATGAAATCGTACAACACTATTTCCAGTACTTTATCCGTTCCAAAAAGAAACAGCGCCATGATAATTGCAAAACCAAAAACAATACCTGTTACACGAAGAGCATCTTTTCGTTCAGGCCAAACAACCTTTTTAGTTTCACGTACAGATTCACGGGCAAATACCAGAAAATTCTGACCTGTTTCAGAAAACCAGGCAATAATCGCACCCACTGCCAGACCGATAACAAGAACACCTGCACGCATCAGCATAGGTTTATTTACTAAAGAATAATACCCTACTATACCTGCAGCACAGGCCACAAGTGCTATGATTATCTTTACTTTATCGTTCATGACGCCTGCAATTCCGCACAGGATGCGCTAACATAACCAGATATAATTCACACCTCTTGGCAGGGGAGGAGGGACTCGAACCCCCAACTTTCGGTTTTGGAGACCGATGCTCTACCAATTGAACTACTCCCCTTTAAGGTATAAATTCAACCTTAATATGACGACGCTTTCCTATTACTCAATAATTTTGGAAACGACACCAGCTCCAACCGTTCTACCACCTTCACGAATCGCAAAACGCAATCCCTCTTCCATCGCAATCGGTGATATCAACTTCACTGTGATTGATACATTGTCTCCAGGCATCACCATCTCTTTGTCTTTCGGTAACTCCACCGATCCCGTTACGTCCGTCGTACGGAAATAAAACTGTGGCCGATAATTGTTGAAAAATGGCGTATGGCGTCCACCCTCATCCTTGGACAATACATATATCTCACCCATGAAATGACTGTGTGGCTTGATTGAACCAGGCTTCGCCAATACCTGCCCACGCTCAACCTCTTCCCTCTTCGTACCACGCAACAACACTCCAATGTTGTCACCAGCCTGTCCCTGATCCAACAACTTCCTGAACATCTCTACACCTGTACAGGTCGTCTTCGTCGTCTCACGTATCCCGACTATCTCAATCTCTTCACCTACCTTGATGATCCCCCTCTCTACACGTCCCGTTACAACCGTACCACGTCCAGATATCGAAAATACATCTTCCACAGGCATCAAAAATGTTCCATCAACCGCACGCTCAGGCTCAGGAATATAAGTATCCAAAGCATCCGCCAATGACATGATGGACTGCTCTCCCAACTCCCCTGTGTCTCCTTCCAATGCCAACTTCGCAGAACCTTTAATAATCGGCGTGTCATCCCCAGGAAATTCATAACGTGACAACAATTCACGTACTTCCATTTCAACCAGCTCCAACAACTCCGCATCATCTACCATGTCGCATTTGTTCAAATACACAATAATGTATGGAACCCCTACCTGACGTGCCAGCAAAATATGCTCACGTGTCTGTGGCATCGGACCATCCGCCGCCGAACATACCAATATCGCACCATCCATCTGCGCAGCACCCGTAATCATGTTCTTGATGTAGTCAGCATGCCCAGGACAATCAACGTGCGCATAGTGCCTGTTCGCCGTCTCATACTCAACGTGCGAGGTATTAATCGTAATCCCTCTGGCCTTCTCCTCCGGAGCCGCATCAATCTGATCGTAATCCTTCGCCTCGCCTCCGTACTTCTTCGCCAATATCGTCGCTATCGCCGCAGTCAGGGTCGTCTTGCCGTGGTCTACGTGACCAATCGTCCCTACGTTCACGTGCGGCTTCGTCCGCTCAAATTTGCTCTTTGCCAT
>CAZAIY010000032.1:0-8713 GCA_964485295.1 uncultured Oxalobacter sp.
TCAAGCAGTCTTCAGTCAATGATGTGATTTTTCTCGCAGGCAAAGGACATGAAACCTATCAGGAAATAAAGGGTGTCAGGCATCCTTTTGTGGATGCCGATCATGCCGCATTGGCTTTGGCTACTTTTGAAATGATGCAAGAGGAAAATACATGAAGATGCGAATAAGTGAAATACGGTCATGTATTCCCGATAGCCAAATACATGGTGATGCCTTCTTTGATGGAATCTCGACAGATAGCAGAAACATCGAAAAAGGCAATCTGTTTGTCGCCCTTAAGGGAGAAAATTTTGATGCACATCATTTTTTAAATGACATTGTTTCAAAAGGCGCCGCTGCGGTTATTGTTGAACGTTTGCCTGCGGATTTTGCGTTGCCGGCACTCGTAGTCAGGGATTCGCGTTTGGCACTTGCGGAAATAGCGGCCTACTGGCGCAGACGCTTTTCGTTACCGGTTATTGGTGTAACAGGCAGCAATGGCAAAACGACAGTAAAGGAAATGATTGCCGCTATCCTGAAAAGTGCTTATGGAGAAGGAAATTTCCTGGCAACAAGGGGGAATCTGAATAACGAGATCGGTGTTCCGCAAACACTTTTCAAGCTTGAGGAAAAACATCAGGCAGCGGTAATAGAACTGGGAATGAATCATCAGGGCGAGATAGCCTATTTGTCAGCCATTGCACAACCTACTGTGGGTCTGGTTAACAATGCACAGCGTGAACACCAGGAATTTATGCTGAATGTCCGGATCGTTGCCGAAGAAAACGGGGATGTCATCCATGCCCTGCCGGAAAACGGTACGGCCGTTTTCCCCGCTGAAGATGCTTTTTCGGAAATGTGGGAACAGTATGCAAAATCGGATGGATCAAGAAATATCGTGACATTCGGTTTGACGGAAAGCGCGGATGTAAAAGGCCAATACGATCAGGATACCGGGGAATTGAATGTGATTCTGAAGACAGGACAGGCATCCGTAAAACTGCCGGTGATGGGACTTCATAATGCACATAATGCCTTGGCCGCAGCCGCCTGCTGCCATGCGATCGGGATTGGTCTTGAGCATATTGTTTCCGGCCTGGCATCCTTTCAGGCGGTAAGTGGGCGTTTGCAACTGAAAGTTGCCAATAACGGCGCCAGGCTCATTGATGATACTTACAATGCCAATCCGGATTCGGTTTTGGCGGCAATCGATGTTCTTTCGCAGGAGAAGACACCGCGTATTCTGGTACTGGGTGATATGGGAGAAGTCGGCAGTCAGGGAATACCGTTTCATGAGGAGGTCGGTGCCTACGCCAAAAGAAAAGGGATTGATCATTTTTTTGCGTTGGGGGAATTGACAAAACATGCCGTGCAGGCCTACGGCAAAACGGCACGTCATTTTGATGATGTTCAGGAACTGATGAATGGGCTGAAAGAAATCATGTCGCCGTCATCAGTCGTACTGGTCAAAGGCTCTCGCTTTATGAAAATGGAGCGGATTGTAAATGAATTGGTTCAGAGAGGATAAAGAATAAGAATGTTGTACTGGCTGGCACAACAATTTCAGCAGGATGTAAGCTGGTTGAGGATTTTTGGATACATCACTTTTCGTGCTGTTTTTGCTTCCTTGACGGCATTGACAATAGGACTGTTGTCCGGTCCTTCAGTCATTCGTCTTTTGACACGGTTAAAAGTTGGGCAGGCTGTCCGGCAGGATGGTCCGCAAACCCACCTTGCCAAATCCGGAACGCCAACAATGGGTGGTTTGCTGATTCTGATTGGTATCGGAATTTCCACTTTGTTGTGGTGCGATCTCTCGAACCGGTTTATCTGGGTTGTATTGATTGTTACATTAGGCTACGGAGTTATCGGCTGGGTGGATGATTATCGTAAGGTCGTTCATAAAAACCCCAAAGGGATGTCTTCAAAAGAAAAATACTTCTGGCAGTCCTTAATAGGTATTTTTTCTGCTGTTTATCTGGCTTTTTGTGTATCGGGAACCACGAATGCGGAAGTGTGGAATCTGTTTGTTGAATGGATTCGCTCCGGTTTGAGCATCACCTTACCTCCCAAGGCGGATCTGATTGTTCCTTTCTTTAAGACCATCAGTTATCCATTGGGGGTATGGGGTTTTATTGCCTTGACCTATTTCGTTATTGTCGGCACGAGTAATGCAGTTAATCTGACAGATGGACTTGATGGGCTGGCTATTATGCCGACGATAATGGTTGGTACGGCACTGGGTGTCTTTGCCTATCTGACGGGTAATTATACCTATGCGCATTATTTGTACATTCCTTTTATTCCCGGTGCCGGCGAATTGCTCATTTTCTGTGGTGCCATGGCAGGAGCCGGTCTGGCATTTTTATGGTTTAACGCCTATCCGGCACAGATGTTCATGGGTGATGTGGGAGCCCTGGCGTTGGGAGGGGCATTGGGAACACTTGCCGTCATTGTCCGGCAGGAAATCGTTCTCTTTATCATGGGAGGTATTTTCGTTGCGGAAACCGTCTCCGTCATGATGCAGGTGGTTTTCTTCAAATATACGAAAAAGAAATATGGGGTGGGGAGACGGATCTTCCTGATGGCGCCTTTGCATCATCATTTTGAACAGAAAGGGTGGAAAGAAACGCAGGTAGTTGTGCGGTTCTGGATTATTACGATGATGCTGGTTTTATTGGGTCTTTCAACATTGAAATTGCGTTGATATGAATTACGTAGGAAAAAAAGCATTGGTATTGGGACTGGGTGAATCCGGTCTTGCCATGGCACGCTGGCTGGCGCGCTGCGGTGCTTTTGTTCGTGTTGCCGATACCCGTGAGAATCCGGACAGGCTGGCCATTTTGAAACAGGAAGTCCCCAATGCCGAATTTAAGGGAGGGGCATTTACCGGGGATCTGGCTGACGGAATGGATATCATTGCAGTGAGTCCGGGATTAAGACCCGATCAGGATCTGGCTGAAATTCGTGCAGCTGCCGGAAAAACAGGCATTCTTTTATGGAGCGAAATCGAGCTTTTTGCCCAGGCATTGGCTTTTTTGAAACAGAAACAGGGCTATACCCCCAAAATTGTTGCGATTACAGGTACTAATGGCAAGACAACCGTTACCAGCCTGACCGGCAAAATGTGTGCCAATGCCGGAAACACAGTCAGGATTGCCGGAAACATCAGCCCTGCCGTTTTAGATGTTTTAAGGGAAGTTTTGGAAGCCGATGCTCTGCCGGAAATCTGGGTGCTGGAATTATCGAGCTTTCAACTTTGGAGCACCTACAGCCTAAATGCGGATGTTGCCACTGTTTTGAATGTGACGCAGGATCATTTGGACTGGCATGACGGCATGGATGATTATGCAGATGCAAAACAGCGGATATTCGGACCCTCAACTATTCAGCTCTTAAATAGAAACGATGACAGGGTCATGAAGATGGCCTTACCCAATCACCGGATTATAACGTTTGGATTAAATGAACCGGAAAAGGAAAGTGATTTGGGTATTTGCCACCATCGCAAAATGGACTGGTTATGTTTAATGCGGTCACAGGAAAGTGATATTTCCGGTAAAAGGAGTCTGCAATGGGTTGCTCAGGAGTTGATGCCAGCTGATGCGCTTCGCATTCGGGGAAGACATAACACGAGCAATGCACTGGCGGCATTGGGACTGTGTCTGGCCATCGGACTTCCTTTGGCATCACTTTTGCATGCGTTGAAGGATTATCGGGGTGAACCTCATCGGGTGGAAACCGTCATGACGGTTTCGGGTGTTTCCTATATTGATGACAGCAAAGGAACAAATGTTGGCGCAACCGTTGCGGCAATTGAAGGTTTGGGATTTGAAAAAAACAGGGAGAAAAAATCGCTGCTTTTAATAGCAGGAGGCGATGGGAAAGATCAGGATTTTTCTCCTTTGGTAGATCCGGTTTCAAGATATGTTCATACGGTTTTGCTGATTGGAAAAGATGCCGCAGTGATTGAAAAAACATTGCGTCAAAGTCATGTAACCCAGGTTTTATGCGGTTCCCTGGAAGAGGCCGTCAATCGTGCGGCGGATATGGCAAAAGAAGGCGATATGGTTTTGTTGTCTCCTGCCTGTGCCAGTATGGATATGTTCAAAAACTATGCGCACCGGGCAGAGGTATTTATTTCTTCGGTTAAGGAAATAGCTTTATCTCGAGGGGAGGTGGCAGTATGAGCAGGATAAAAAGCTTGTTTGCGGGATTTTCAAATTTCGGTTTGAATTTAAAACCGGTTCCTTTTGAACAGCGCTCAAAAATGATGCTTTTCGATAGACACCTGCTTTGTGTCGCAATTGCCTTGCTACTTATGGGACTGGTTATGGTCTACTCCGCATCCATTGCCCTGCCTGATTCGCCCAAATATGCAAATTACCAGCCGACACATTTTTTATTGAGACAAGGTATTTTTATTGTGGCGGGATTATGTGTCGGTTTGATTGTTTCCCGTGTTCCGATGCGTATATGGCAGAAATATGCTCCCTATCTGTTTATTCTGGCTATTGTCCTTCTCGTTTTGGTGCTGATTCCGGGAATAGGCAGAGGAGTCAATGGCGCCCGTCGCTGGCTGTCATTTAGAGTGTTCAATTTGCAGCCATCGGAAATCATGAAGTTGTGCATGGTTTTGTATGCGGCCGATTATACCGTTCGCAAACAGAATGTCATGAAAAAACTGACCAAAGGTTTCCTGCCTATGGCAGGCGCCTTGGGACTGATTGGACTTTTATTGTTATTGGAACCGGATCTGGGGGCATTGGTTGTGATTGTCGCCATTGCAATGGCTATCCTTTTTCTGGGAGGCTTCAATGGTGTCTGGTTCTTTGGAATTATTACAACGCTGGTCGGTATATTCAGCGCAGTAATCATGTTGTCCCCCTGGAGACGGGAAAGGATTTTTGCTTATCTGAATCCATGGGATGGTGCACATACACTTGGAAAAGCTTATCAGTTATCCCATTCCCTGATTGCTTTTGGCCGGGGAGAACTGTTTGGTGTCGGATTGGGTGGCAGTGTCGAAAAACTGCATTATCTGCCTGAAGCGCATACGGACTTTTTGATGGCTGTTATTGGAGAAGAGTTCGGGTTTGTTGGTGTCCTTGTTGTGGTTCTGTTTTTCTACTGGCTGATAAAACGGGCATTTGATATTGGTAGACAGGCAATTATGATGGAACGCATTTTTTCCGGACTGGTTGCTCAGGGAATTGCGGTATGGCTGGGTATTCAGACATTCATTAATGTGGGTGTGAATATGGGGATATTGCCAACAAAAGGATTGACACTGCCTCTGATGAGTTATGGCGGATCAGGAATTATGATCAACTGTGTTGCACTTGCCATTCTTTTACGGGTTGATTATGAAAATCGTTTGATCATGAGAGGAGGGAGATCTCATGCATAAACAAAAACGATTGATGATCATGGCGGCAGGAACGGGAGGTCATATTTTCCCCGGGCTGGCAATTGCCGATACGATGCGAAAAAAAGGCTGGGAAGTTACCTGGCTGGGGACCCGTCACGGTATGGAAAATACTTTGGTGCCGGCAAAAGGCATCGAACTGGATAGTATCGATTTTGCAGGGATGCGTGGCAAAGGGTTCATGCATATGCTGACAGGAGGGATAAAGCTGATTTTGAGTATGCTGTCGTGCCTAAGTATTATGCAGCGTCGCAAACCGGATCTGGTTGTGGGAATGGGCGGTTATGTGACCGTCCCTGGTGGATTTGCCTGTCGGAGAAAAAATGTGCCTTTGGTGATCGTCAATGCGGATGCGGGACTGCTTCTTTCCAATAAGACCCTGCTTCCTGTTGCCAAAAAGATTTTATTCGGATTCCCGTCCGATTCGGTCAATACGATTGAAAAGGCCACTTTTACGGGAAATCCCGTGCGGCAGGAAATAGCCTCATTGCCTGAACCCCGGGAGCGATACCAAAACAGGGAAGGTGTTCTCAATATTCTTGTGATTGGCGGAAGCCTGGGAGCCAAACCATTAAATGAAAATATTCCCTATGCATTAAGTGCCTTGCCTAAAGAGTTAAGACCCAAAATCGTGCATCAAACAGGAAAAGAGCATTCCGAGAAGGTGCGGCAGGCTTATATGGCAGAAGGAGTGGATGCGGAAGTTGTTGAATTTATTGATGACATGGCAGCCAGATATGCCAATGCGGATCTGGTGATTTGCCGCTCTGGTGCGATTACCGTTTCAGAACTCGCGGCTGTAGGAGTGGCAAGCATACTGGTTCCGTTTGTGGCTTCGAGCACCTCCCATCAACGGGATAATGCGGCTTATATGGCTTCACATGGCGCAGCTATTCATTTGCCGCAGGAAAAGCTGACTCCCGGGTATCTGGCTGAGGTTTTGCGCCAGATAAAAAGAGAAAACTGTTTTGAAATGGCTAAGGCGGCCTATTCCATTGGAAGACGGGATGCGAATAAACGGATTGCCCAAGAGTTGGAAGATATAGTTGGTAACACAATTGAATTGAACTGATATGAAACATAAAGTCAAAAATATACATTTTGTCGGGATTGGTGGAAGCGGTATGAGCGGCATTGCCGAAGTTCTGCTCAATCTTGGTTACCATATTTCCGGTTCGGATCTGGCAAGTAATGCAGCGACCTCACGCTTGAAAAAATTGGGAGCGCGTGTTGTTCAGGGGCATGCACCTGAAAACATTGAAAATGCAGATGCTATTGTGATTTCCTCGGCAGTCACTCATGATAATTCGGAAGTTTTGGCAGCCAGGAAAAAATGTATTCCGATTGTTCCGCGTGCTGTCATGCTGGCGGAACTAATGCGGTTAAAGCGGGGGATTGCCATTGCCGGAACGCATGGAAAAACAACCACAACCAGTCTGGTTGCCAGTGTCTTGGCCGAAGGGGGATTGGATCCGACTTTTGTTATCGGAGGACGCCTAAATAGCGTGGATGCCAATGCGGCATTGGGAACAGGCGAGTATATCGTTGCGGAAGCAGATGAATCGGATGCTTCTTTTCTGAATCTTCATCCCATCATCGAAGTCATTACCAATATTGATGCCGATCATATGGGGACGTATGGGCATGATTTCGCCCGTCTTAAACAGGCATTTGTCGAGTTTACACAAAGGCTTCCCTTTTATGGTAGAGCCATGCTGTGCATAGATGACAGTAATGTCCGTGAAATCAAGCCGTTTGTATCAAAACCGGTAACAACTTATGGGTTTCATGAAAATGCCGATGTCAGGGCAATTGATGCAAGGGCGGAAGGCTCCATGATGTTTTTTACGGTTTTGCAAAGAGGGTTTCCCGATATGCAGGTCAAATTGAATCAGCCAGGTATGCATAATGTCCAAAATGCCTGTGCGGCTATTGCGATTGCGCGGGAACTGGGTATTCCGGACCAGGCAACACAAAATGCATTGGAAAAATTCAGAGGAGTCAATCGTCGTTTTACTCAACTCGGACCGATACCAATACCGAAAAAGGAGGGCAAGTCCGGCGGATATGCGGAATTAATTGATGATTACGGACATCATCCGGCAGAAGTGGCGGCAACCATTGCTGCTGCCCGTGGAGCCTATCCCGGCCGTCGACTGGTTTTGGCATTCCAGCCGCATCGTTATACGCGTACGCGGGATTTGTTTGAGGATTTTGTGAAATCCCTGTCAGGAACGGATGTTTTGCTATTGGCTGAAGTCCATCCGGCAGGAGAGCAGCCTGTTGTTGCGGCAGATGGACGCTCTCTTTCAAGAGCGATTCGTGTTGCAGGAAAAGTCGATCCGGTTTTTGTGGAAAATATGGAAGAAATGCCAGCTTCCATTATGAACGTCATAAATGATGGCGATATCGTTATTGTTATGGGAGCAGGAGCCATCAGTCGTGTTCCTGCAAAATTGTTGGAAATCTCGGCAGGTAAGTCATGAACGATAAAAGTAGAGCTGAAAAATTAGGAAAAGTGGGACTTCTCTTTGGAGGTCGTTCGGGAGAACGCGATATTTCCATACGTTCAGGAAATGGTGTGTTAAATGCCTTGCGCAGGAAAGGTGTCAATGTCCATCCTTTTGATACGGGTGAGAGGACTTTGGCAGAGCTGGCGGCCGAACAATTTGACCGTGTTTTTATTGCCCTGCATGGACCGTATGGCGAGGATGGAACCATACAGGGGGTATTGGAACATTTGGGGGTACCCTATACCGGCTCGGGTGTCATGGCATCTGCCCTGGCAATGGACAAAATCATGACAAAAAGAATCTGGCTGTCTAAAGATTTGCCAACACCTCAATACATGGAGTTGCCGCCTGATCCGGATTGGAATGACGTTGTTGAAAAACTGGGTTTGCCACTGATTATTAAACCGGCACATGAGGGATCTACGTTAGGTTTGACGCGAGTCAAGACAGCGGATCAGTTGCCGGAGGCGTATGCGTTTGCCACCCAGTATGACAGGTCGGTTTTGGCAGAGGAATTTATAGAAGGAATGGAACTGACCTGTCCCATATTGGATTTTGACGGGCAGCCTAGGGCAATGCCGTTGGTAAGAATTGTGGCGCCGGATGCCAATTACGATTATCAGAACAAATATTTTAGTGGCAAAACGCAGTATATCTGTCCTTGTGGATTGGATGAGGAAACTGAAAAACGGATACAGGCGTATACGCTGGAAGCTTACAAGACGTTGGGCTGCCGTGGCTGGGGTCGGGCAGATATTATCCTGCGGACATCGGATAACAGACCTTTTTTACT
>CAZAIY010000033.1:0-8628 GCA_964485295.1 uncultured Oxalobacter sp.
AAGCGGAAGATGCGACCATGCGGGAAATCCTGTACGACTATGCAGTCAACCGGACATTTCGTGCGGACCTCTTCATGAAAAACGGGCAGATCCTTTCTGCCAGTGAACAAAAAAAAACGGATGGATGACCTGCGTTTTGTTCTGAGCAATCCCTACGGATTTTTCCTTGACATGCACCGCTTTACAATTCCGACCCATTTGGGATCCATCGTTTTGAAAGACGAATCCGTCGTGCCTTTACTGGCAACACTGGCTGAAAAATCCGGCAGACCCAAATCACTTGACTATCTCAGAAACAGTCCCCGAATGGCTGAAACAAAAGAAGAGGACCTGCTTTATCTCATTTCCGTACTGACCTATGCAGGCTATCTTTTTATTGCGCATGATGACGTGGCACAACAAAAAATCGATGATTGTGCCCGCCTCAATCGGGTGCTATGCGAAAAGGCGGTAACGGAAGAAGGCAACACTTTCCTTGCATCACCCATAATTGGTACCGGTATTCCGGCAACACGCATGGAACAGCTTTTCCTGCTGGCTTTTGCCAAAGGAAAAAAAGAGCCTGAAGAGTGGGCCGAATTTGCCTGCAAAATTTATGAGGAAGGCAATATCACGGTAACAGACAAAAACGGGGATTCACTCTGGCCGGAAGAAGTTCTCCCCCATCTGACAGACAGGGCTGTCGATTTTGCCCGGGAGCAGTTTCACTATCTGAGAGCCATGAAAGCCCTGCCACTGATCGGATAAAAGGATTCTTACCCCTTTTCTTTGCAGGAAGGAAAAATGGCAGGACGTTTGGAAAACAAACAGGAAACTGGCCTGCCCTAGTGGATTCGAACCACTGACCTACGGCTTAGAAGGCCGTTGCTCTATCCAGCTGAGCTAAGGGCAGTCCGCA
The DNA here is from genome assembly GCA_964485295.1 of uncultured Oxalobacter sp. Taxonomy (GTDB): domain Bacteria; phylum Pseudomonadota; class Gammaproteobacteria; order Burkholderiales; family Burkholderiaceae_D; genus Oxalobacter. Next base: position 899 of record CAZAIY010000033.1, read on the forward strand.
AAAAAGGAGACTCAGAAAAACTGAGTGGATGATCATACCACAAATTGCCGTCAATTCAGAAATATTGTATGCATGCCTAAAGTATTTTTTCTTTGGGACGTAATAGACGTATGAGTAGAAATGTGTGGAGAAAAACATGGACGTATCTTCTATAGCCAGCCTGTCAACTGCCATGGCAAACGAAAGAACGGAAGTTGCCGTGAATGTTGCCGTTTTGAAACAATCCATCGAAATGCAGGAAACCGTCGCGCAACTGCTGATTGAAGCCATTCCTCCCCTGCCTGCCAATCCCAACATCGGTCGCAACATCAATACAACGGCTTAAATCCTGCCTTGACAGGAAGAACGTTTTGTACGATCAAAGCGTACAGCAGCGTATTCCTCCTGCATTTTTTTCTTCGGGCGAAACAAAACCGAACATCATCCAGATTCCCATTTCTTCCCGTGTCGGATAACGTCCGGACAGGGCCAAATTCCCATCCACTTCAATGTATGGCAAAGATTCCGAAAAAACAGTACCTGGGGCATCAACAGAAGGGATTTCGTCTTTTTCCGGAGCCGCATCCTGCAGGCGGCGTTCCACTTCAACACCTCTTTTTGCAACCCATGCCAGATCACTCTCCAGGGAAGAAGGAGACTGCAATCTTGTCTGATCGGACTCAATAATTCGAAGATGGGCTATTTTGGGCATATCGGCTATCCGTAAAAAAGAGAAAGATCATTGAAAAATGCTACCACAATGTAACGGTTTGGTCTGTTTTAAATGCCTGCGCCATCCGTTTGGATGGAACAACATGCAAACGGAAAACTGGATTATACTGACATTCTTTCCGGCAACAGCATCTAATATAGAAAGGAAATGTTATGACGACCATTAAAGCTGCCGTACACTCATTGGGCAATATCGGCAGACATGTTATTGATTGCCTGCTTTGTGCACCTGACTTTGAATGCCTGGGAGTCATTCGAAGAGCGGAATCGGTTGGAACACAGGCTTTGGAAAGACAAAACCTGCCGGATTTTGCTTCTGTTGATGACCTGATTGCCAGCCAGGGCAAACCTGATGTTGTTATTCTTTGCGGACCGTCCCGTTCTGTTCCGGAAGATGCCCGTCAATATCTGGCAAAAGGGATCTGTACGGTAGACAGTTTTGACATTCACGAAGGCATTCCCAATCTGGTCCGTTCCCTTGACGAAGTCGCCCAGAAAAATGGCAGTGCCGCCATTACCGCAGCAGGCTGGGATCCAGGTACCGATTCCCTTTTGCGTGTGCTTTTTGAAGCCATGGCACCAACTGGTGTGACCTTTACCAATTTTGGTCGCGGCCGCTCAATGGGGCACTCCGTTGCCGCCCGTTCAATAGACGGTGTTGCCGACGCAACATCCATTACCATTCCGATTGGCGGTGGTCGTCATTCCCGTCTGGTTTATATCCTGCCAAAACCGGGCGCTTCCTTCGAAAAAATCAAAACCTTTTTGGCCGCTGATCCCTATTTCAGCAATTATCCTTTGGATGTGCGCCAGGTTTCCTCGCCGGAAGAACTGGCTTCGGTTGCTGACAATTCCCATGGTGTATTGATGGAAAGAATCGGTGCATCCGGCAGCACCTCCAATCAGCGTTTGATGTTTGACATGCGAATTGACAATCCCGCATTGACATCACAGGTTCTGGTTTCCTGTGCCAGGGCGGTTACCCGCATGAATCCGGGCTGCTATACCCTTATTGATATTCCACCCGTATTCCTGCTGCCAGGAAACCGGATGGATCATATCGCCCGGCTGGTATAACTTTTTGACGCATCCCGATTCGGGCGTGATGGATATTATTCATAAAATCCATCACGTCCCAGTGCCCTTTCCTTCTCCAGCAGGTGATACATATCATAAAACGGAACATCATCCGTTTCAAAAATATCATCGTATTCATCAATAATTCTGGCATCGAACTCCCTTTCCATTTCCGGTTCTTCCTCATCCAGAAAATCCTCTTCCATTTTCATCGCAATCTCCTGTTTACAAGTAAAAAAACATGCCTTTCTTTTCACCTATATTGCTGCGATTTTCAAAGTCCCTTTTGCGGGACATCAAAAAAAGAGGTTTTTCTTCATGCTGATATTTGCCCATTTCGGATTGGATAAATATGGGCATCGAAAACGAAATTTCCCGGGCACTTTCTTGATGGAAAACTTTGTTATAAACTGCCTTATCAATTCCTATTCAACCCATTTGGTTTTGCCAGAATTCAACCGAGATTGTTGTGGAGCATATCGTGAAAAAAAACCGTACAACGAATCGTCCCCCAAAGAATTTATCCGAAAAAAAACAGCCCAATATCCTGTACTTTGCCCCTGAGCCCCAGGATAACACGCTCCTACTCAATCTTTGCGGGCCCATGGATGAAAACATTCGACAAATTGAATCCGCACTCGATATCGAAATTACACGGCGTGGTGCGAAATTCATCCTGACGGGAAATGAAGCATTAAAGGCACTCCATCTTTTGGAAGAATTCTATGCCAAGGCGACAAAACCGCTTTCCATTGATGATATCCAGCTTTCCCTGGTTGAATTACGCGCCATTGACGCCAATCTGGAAAAAGGACTGTCCGCGAGCAGTCTGGCAGAAGCGGAAATCACCAATCCTGTCCTGAAAACCCGGCGAACGGATTTACGGGGCAGAACGCCAAAGCAGGTTGACTATCTGAAAGCCATACTGGAACATGACATCACTTTTGGTATTGGTCCTGCCGGAACAGGAAAAACCTATCTTGCTGTTGCCTGTGCTGTTGATGCCCTGGAAAGGGAAAGCATCCAGCGGGTGATTCTGACCCGCCCAGCTGTTGAAGCCGGCGAACGACTGGGTTTTCTGCCGGGAGATCTTGCCCAAAAAGTCGATCCCTATTTACGGCCGCTATATGACGCCTTATATGACCTCCTGGGTTTTGAACGAACACAACGGCTGTTTGAAAAACAGATTATCGAAATTGCGCCTTTGGCTTATATGCGGGGTCGTACGTTAAACAACGCTTTTGTCATTCTGGACGAAGCGCAAAATACCACCCCGGAACAAATGAAAATGTTTTTGACCCGGATCGGTTTCGGAAGCAAGGCCGTTGTCACCGGTGACATTACCCAGATTGATCTGCCCTCCAACCAGAAAAGCGGGCTGGTGGACTCCCTGAATATATTGAAGGAAGTCCGCGGAATCAATGTAACGCATTTCTCCAGTATTGATATCGTTCGTCATCCACTGGTTGCCCGCATTGTTGACGCCTACGAAAAAGCGGAAGCCTGGAAACGCGGCAACACAATCAGAACCATGGAAAACACCCCTGAAAAAAAATGAGCACCCCACACAGACTGTCCCTTTTCATCCAGTACCCGGATTCCCGTTTGAAAGAAATCGCTTCGCGAAGCCAGATTCGCCGCTGGGTTCGTGCGGCATTGACACAGTCCCTGACCCTGACACTGCGTTTTGTCGACAGAGCAGAAGGACGCATCCTTAACCGGGACTTCAGGCATAAGGATTACGCAACAAACGTTCTGACATTTGCCTATGGCGATACAGACAAAACCGCTTCTTCGGAAGCCGATATCATCCTTTGTACGGATGTCCTTATTGAGGAAGCAAGAAACCAGAACAAATCCCTAAAGGATCATCTGGCCCACCTCATTATTCACGGTGTTTTGCACGCACAGGGTTATGACCATGAAAAAGAAAGTGATGCCAATGAAATGGAATCACTGGAAACCGCCATTTTAGCCCGCTTCGGTATAGCCGATCCCTATATCTGATCCCGCCACCCGCCGGTCTAGCCATACAGTCTGTTCCAGTCGGACAGGCTGTATGGTCTGCTGACATCTTTTTTTTGCGAAAAACCAAAAGACATTTCTCCCGCCTTTTTTTGCCTTTTTCAACGACACCCTTGTCTGCCAAAGATCAAACCGGCTCATCGAAAAATCCTTAGGCTATGCAGGAAAACTTTGTAAAAAATTCAACATCAACCCTAAACAGTTAAAGAATCATGAAAAAAATACCTTTTGTTTTTCCTGTCCTTTTGTCTGCTCTCATCCCTGCAATCTCCTGTGCACAATCGAACGTTACCATCTATGGCTGGACCGATATCGGTTATGTCAGGGAAACCGGAAAAGACTGGTTCATGGGTGAAAATGACAGCAATGCCCTGGGCTTTAAAGGCTACGAAGATATTGGTGGCGGCAACAGGGTGACCTACAATCTTCAAACCCGTTTTACCCTGCAGAACGGACAACTCGAAAGCGATAACGGCGCACAATGGGAAGGCGCCTCCAACATGGGACTGGCCGGCAACTGGGGCAGCCTGAATTTTGGACGGGTAAATGAAGTATCAACGGAAACTTTCAGTGTCATTGATCCATTCAATCAGGATGGTCCTGCCAGCATGATCCGAAGTTCCCAGCGCCTGGTTCGAACCAGCAATACGGCCAGATATGACAGTCCCGTCTGGAATGGCTTTTCCCTTAAAGGCGAATATACACTGGGCGAAGATACCCACACTGCCGGTTTCAATTCCATTACAAAAACCCGTATCGACAATGACGGCTATGCCCTTGCATTAAGATACGACCACGGTCCGGCTTTCTTTCTGGGCAGCTGGGGCCGTCGTGCCGATTCGAACAACTCCTCCATGTGGAATCTGGGTGCCGCCTACACATATGGTCCCTTTCGGTTTTCACTGGGGTATGAGCAGACACATGACAAAGGCTGGGTAGAAGGACAGGCCACCCGTTCCGAGCTCGCCAGGCAATATGGCGGTACGGAAGGGATTTCCTCCCGTCAGAAATCGTGGGTAGCGGGATTGAAATGGAATGTCGGTGCAGGAACAGCGGATGCGCTTTTTAATTATGTCACCTTAAAAGACGCCAAAGTGGATGGCACGGCAGCCAGACTTGATGAAGGAAAAGCCAAAAAATTCGCCTTGGGTTATACCTACAGCCTGTCCAAACGAACCCAGCTGTACAGCAAGGTTTCCTACACGGATTATGACAACCAATCCACGGCAAACTTTTACAGAGGGGTCGGTCAGGATAACGACAGCGTCTATACCTTCCAGCTGGGCATGTTTCATAAATTCTAAAATGACGGCCGTTTGACAGCCTTTACCCTGTCTTTTGAAAAAACCGAAAAAAATATTTGCTGCATTTTTAAAAACAGCAGAGTTTTTGAGATAACAGACCAATCCGTCAATTAGTCAGGAGCTGGCGAAGGACATAAGGCAGGATACCGCCATTATTGTAGTAATCCACTTCAATAGGCGTATCAATGCGTAACAGAAGCGGAACCTGCTGGGATGAACCGTCAGCACGATGAATGACCAAAGTAACGTCTTTTAACGGACTGATGGTTTCAAGGCCAATCAGGTCAAAGGTTTCATCCCCTTTCAATCCAAGCGATGCCACACTGTCATCCCCTTTGAATTGCAAAGGCAAGACACTCATTCCCACCAGATTGGAGCGATGGATGCGTTCGAATGAACGGACAATCACCGCTTTCACACCCAAAAGCTGGGAACCTTTTGCCGCCCAGTCACGGGAAGATCCCGCACCATATTCCTCGCCACCGAAGACAACAACCGGCACATTATCCTGCCGATAGCGCATGGCCGCATCAAAAATGGACATGGCTTTTCCATCCGGCTGATGCAATGTAAATCCGCCTTCCTGACGCTTGCCCTGTTCATCTGTCGGCATCATCAGATTGCGAATCCTGACATTACCGAAGGTACCGCGCATCATGACTTCATGATTTCCCCGACGCGCGCCAAAAGAATTGAATTCGGATCGGGTCACGCCATTGGCAATCAGCCATTGTCCTGCCGGACCTTTTTCCTGAATGGCACCTGCCGGCGAAATATGATCCGTCGTAATCATGTCGCCAAAAATGGCCAGCGCCCTGGCTCCGGATATATTTGCGGATGCCAGTTCGGGTTCCAGTGCAAAACCGTCAAAATAGGGTGGCTCGGCAATATAGGTTGATTCGGGCCAGTCATATACATCCCCCGTTGCAAAACCGCCGATCTGTTCCCACAACTTGCCGGGCGCTTCCCTGATATCGGCATAATTCTTGCGATAGACTTCCGCATCCAGTGCAAAATGCATGAACCGGGCAATTTCCTGGGATTGCGGCCAGATATCTTTCAGATAGACATCCTGACCGTCTTTTCCTTTTCCTAACGGCTCGGTCATCAAATCTTTTGTCACATTGCCTGCAATGGCATAAGCCACAACGAGCGGGGGAGAAGCCAGGAAATTGGCACGGATGTTCGGATGGATACGTGCTTCAAAATTGCGATTGCCGGACAGTACCGCCGCGACAACGACATCATTTTTGACAATCGCTTCATTCATGGCAGGTGTCAGATCACCTGAATTACCGATACAGGTTGTACATCCATAAGCCGCCACACCAAAACCCAGTTTTTCCAGATAGGGCAAAAGACCCGCTTTTTGCAGATATCCCGTCACAATTCTGGAACCGGGAGCCAGTGACGTTTTCACTGTTGGCGATACGGTCAATCCTTTTTCAACGGCCTTTTTCGCAACAAGACCTGCCGCCAGAAGCACCGCCGGATTGCTGGTATTGGTGCAGGAGGTAATCGCGGCAATTAAAACATCCCCATTGGCAAGGGTTTTGCCATCTGCCGTCTGATAGGTTTGCGTTAACTCTTCCGGTTTTTTGCCGAAACCGTCATTGGCAACCGGCAGGGAGAAAAGGGAAGTAAAGCGTTCTTTCAGATTGCCCAGATCAATCCGATCCTGTGGACGTTTCGGTCCGGATAAAGACGCTTTTACTGTTGCCAGATCCAATGTCACAACGCGTGTATAGTCAATCTGGTTTTCCTTGGGGATGCCAAACATTTCCTGCGCCCTGAAGTAATTTTCCAGCGCAGTCACATCTTCCTCGCTACGGCCGGTCTGACGGAAATAATCCACTGTTGCCGCATCGACCGGGAAAAATCCGATTGTGGCGCCATATTCCGGTGCCATATTGGCAATGGTTGCCCGATCGGTTGCGGAAAGGGAAGCAGCGCCATCACCAAAGAATTCAACAAATTTGCCCACCACTCTTTCTCGACGCAAAATTTCAGTGATAGCCAAAACCAGATCCGTTGCCGTACAGCCTTCCGAGAGTTTTCCTTTCAGATTCATGCCAATGACATCCGGCGTCAGAAAATAGACCGGCTGTCCCAGCATGGCCGCTTCGGCCTCAATTCCGCCGACACCCCAGCCCACAGAGCCGACACCATTGATCATGGTTGTATGGGAGTCCGTTCCCACCAGGGTATCCGGATAATAGATATCCCCTTTATCGGCATCCGTTTTACGATGAATACCTGGAGCCAGATATTCCATATTGACCTGGTGAACAATACCAAACCCCGGTGGCACCACACCAAAAGTATCAAATGCCTGCATTCCCCATTTCATGAACTGGTAACGCTCGTAATTGCGTTTGAATTCCAGCTGCATGTTCAAATCCAGCGCATCCGGTCTGGCAAAATGGTCAATCTGGACAGAATGGTCCACAACCAGATCCACCGGTACCAACGGTTCAATTTTTTTCGGATCCTTGCCCATTCTGACGGCCACATTGCGCATGGCGGCCAGATCAACCAAAAGCGGAATACCCGTAAAATCCTGCAGCAAAACACGTGCGACCACAAAAGGGATCTCCTGTGTTCTTTCTGCAG
>CAZAIY010000034.1:0-920 GCA_964485295.1 uncultured Oxalobacter sp.
CTGGCGTTACCGTTTTCCCATATAAAACAGATACGCCACTGCTTATTAATGCGGATACTCCATTGTCCCTCTCTGTTACGATACAGCTTTTCAAGTTGATTGGATGGCGGAATTCTCAAATCATCAAGATTTTGTGCACCGTTAATCATTCTGAGTTTTCGTCTTGCAATACCTGCAGTAATGAATTTATACCAACCGCCTTGACCATCTCCCCAAAATGACGGGGATATGAACAAGAAATTAAAGGTTCTGGATCAGAATAATAAAAATCAAAATTGGCGAAACATACCGACAAAACACTTTCATTACCGGCAACCACCATAAATCACTATTATTTGCCAGATGTTTTTCGACCGTTTTCCAGGATACCCATCCCACTAGCAAAGAAACCATAATACTGCCGAAAGGCATCATAATATGGGATGTCAAATAATCCAGCACTCCAAAAAAGGTTTGACCAAATAAAGTATATTCCTTCCAAATACCAAAAGATAATGAAGCACCAATACCAACTATTGCCATTAAAACTGCAGAGGCAATCGAAATACCGATACGGGGCATATTAAATTCATCAATAAAAAAACTGACCACAACTTCCAATAAGGATACGGATGAAGTTAATGCGGCAACAAACAGTAAAAAGAAAAAAAGTATTGAAAAAAACTGTCCTCCGCCCATTTGTGAAAAAATCGCCGGCATAACAATAAATGTCAGGCCTGTCCCTTCTGCCGGATTGAATCCAAGAGAAAATGTTGCCGGTAAAATCATAACCCCGACCAAAAAGCAGACAACCACTGTTACAGCAACAACCCACACAGCCGGACTGGCTATATTGGTATCATGAGGAAGATATGAGCCATATGTCATCATGCAGCCCATTCCTAACGACAGGGAGAAAAACACAAGCCCCATGGCTTCTA
>CAZAIY010000034.1:930-8490 GCA_964485295.1 uncultured Oxalobacter sp.
TAAAACCATTCTGGCATTGAGCTTGGAAAAATCCGGTATAAAAAAATAGGCGAGTCCTTCAAATGCCCCAGGCAAGGTCAGACTGCGTATGATCAATGCCAGTATTAATAAAAACAGCATGATCATGAGTATTTTACTGATGCGCTCAATTCCCTTTTGAATTCCCAACAAAACAATTCCTGTTGTTATTGCCATAAACGCGGCATGATACCAAAGAGGCGTTATTGGATTCTGGATAAACGTATCAAAAATTTGCTTTAATGCAACAATATCGGATGTAAAAATATTGCTATCAATGGATTGAACGATATAAAAAATTGTCCAACCCCCTACAACGCTATAAAAGGAGAGTATACAAAAACCACAGATAACCCCAATCAGACCGACAATTGACCAAAGTCGTCCTCCAAAAAAACGATAAGCCCCGACCGGACTTTTTTGCGCAATCTGGCCGACAACCATTTCTGCGATCATGATAAAAAGCCCGAAAGTAAAAGCCATCGCAAGAAACAGTATTAAAAAAACACCTCCACCATTTTTGGCCGTGACATAGGGAAACTTCCATATTGTTCCCAGACCAATTGCAGAACCGGCAGCAGTCAAAATGAACCCTTGACGAGATCCCCATGCTGCACGAGCCATATCTTTCTCCTCATATTCAAAATTATTTTTACAAAGCACAACATAATAAAAGAAAATTTACTTTCCAGTTATTCTGTTTGAAAAATTTTTCTGTAAATCTGACATATCTGTATATACTTGTCGTATATGGCATAAATCAACAGCGTAATGAGTAAAAACTCTTGCAATGAAAAACGAAGAACCTGATGATATCCACCCAGAAGTGGAAAACATAAATCAGTTGATCCCTGATCCGGATTGTATTTATTGTGAAGGGAAAGGGGTTTGTTTTTGTGGTCCCTGCCCCTGTTTGCATGTATCAGAAGAAAGTGATCATTCCTGATTTCCTGCTTTTATCATTTTTAAGCCGGTTTTGACTGTCTTAATAAAACAACAGCCATTGAAGCCAGTATCAATACCATCGCCAGATAATCCTGCCATGTCGGCAATTCATTTAGCATAAACATACTTGAAAACAACCCTATGACGGGAACCATCATGATTGACAGGCTTGAAGCGACAGGGGGCAAATTTCTGGCAATCCCATTCCAGATGGTCGCCGAAATAACAAAAACAAAAATGGCATTGTAAAAAATGGCGGCCCATTCCAGAGAATTTGGCCATGTCCATTGAGAAAATTCAAATGCAATGGCAAAACAGGCCATCCCCATTGAACCGAAAAAAAGCATCCAAAATGTCAATACCGTAGTATGCAAGGGAATCGTACTTCTTTTCAGTTTGATGGTGCCATAAGCCCAAACTGCGGCCGCTGCAAGTGTTAAAACAGCTCCGGTTTTGGCTTCACCAAAAAGAGAGGCATCCGTTACCATCAGAAGTCCTGCTCCTGCTGTCGCACAAAGAACACCCATGATATAACGTAAGGTCAGTTTTTCCTGAAAGAACATTACCCCAATAATAACTGCCCATACAGGCATCGTATAACATAAAATAGCGGCCCTGCCGGAAGAAAGCAGTTTAACCCCCAGTATCATTAATCCCTGACAAACCAAAACATTGGGAATGGCTAGCAAAATGACTGAAATGACTTCTTTTTGATTCAGGCGGAATGACAGTTGCTGTAATCGCCCGACAAACCACATAACAGGAAGCGCCAGCCACAAACCCCATACTCGAAATGTTAACGGGGGAACACTTGTTACACCAAACTTCATGACGGGCCAGTTTAATCCCCAAAACAATGTCAACAAAACAAGCAGAAAAACATGCTTTCCTGATAACTGATTCATGATGCCGAATTCAATATTTAATAAACAGGCATAACTCTAGTTGAGGGAAAGGATCTTGCCAAGACTTATATATAAAACAGAACCTGTTTGATCTTTTCTGTCAAAAAAGTTCTAAATAACAGGTGTTGTTTTTTCCGTTAACAGAAAAAATCTTTTCGGGTCAATTAAATAACAATAAAAACAACTTGTTGAAAAATTCTTAAGTTCTGGATAGTATCCTTATAAGAGTTTTTTTCTCTAATACTATTCAACTTAGGTGAAGGAGACGCCATATGCCTACGCCGTATAAAATAGTAGATGACACGAGTAGTTTGCGTGCATCACTTGAATCGACAAAAGCTGCTCAAAAACGTTTTGCCACATACTCACAAGCACAGGTTGATCAAATTTTTCGAGCGGTAGCTGTTGCGGCTGCTTCTGCACGAATTCCCTTAGCCAAAATGGCAGTAGAAGAAACCGGTATGGGGAGATTTGAGGATAAAGTGATCAAAAATCACTTTGCCAGCGAGTTTATTTACCATTCTTACAAAGACACAAAAACATGTGGTCTTATCGAAGAAGATGCGGATTATGGTATAAAAAAATATGCTGAACCCCTAGGAATTATTGCTGCTGTTATTACGAGCACGAATCCGACATCTACTACCATATTCAAAATACTGCTTTCCTTGAAAACACGCAACGGCATTATTGTCTGTCCGCACCCCCGTGCGAAAGAAAGCACAATAGCCACGGCAAAACTCCTGCTAGATGCGGCAGTCAAAGCTGGCGCTCCTGAACATATCATTGGTTGGGTTGACAACCCCACACTTGAATCAACCCATCTTGTTATGCAACAAACGGACACGATTTTAGCGACAGGGGGTCCCGGCATGGTCAAGGCTGCTTACTCATCCGGCACACCTGCCATTGGTGTCGGTGCTGGTAATGTGCCGGCCTTAATTGATGAAAGTGCCGATATTCGTCTTGCCGTCAATTCCATTATCCATTCAAAAACCTTTGATAATGGTGTTATTTGCGCTTCCGAACAATCCGTTATTGTTTTGGACAGGATTTATGAGGAAGTCAAAAAAGAATTTACATACAGAAATTGTCATTTCCTGTCCCAGGATGAACTTGAAAAAATACGCAAACTAATCGTCATTAATGGTTCCATTAACGCCCAGATTGTCGGCCAGCCTGCCGTTAAAATAGCACAAATGGCCAATATTCAAGTGGCAGAAACGACCAAAATTTTAATTGGAGAAGTCACCAGTACCCTTTTGTCTGAAGAACTGGCACATGAAAAATTATCTCCTGTACTTGCCATGTATAAAGCAAATTCCTTTGAAGATGCTTTAGTTAAAGCAGAACAGTTAATCGAAGATGGCGGTTTGGGACATACAGCTTCCATCTTTGCAAACCCCATTTCCAGTCAAGATAAAATAGAACTGTTTTCTTCCCGAATGAAGACCTGTCGCGTCGTAGTAAATTCTCCATCAAGCCAGGGTGCTATTGGCGACATTTACAATTTCAAATTAAATCCGTCCCTAACATTGGGATGCGGTTCCTGGGGAAAAAACTCGGTTAGTGAAAATGTCAGTGTCAAACATTTAATCAATATAAAAACTGTCGTCGAGAGGAGAGAAAATATGCTTGGATTCCGTACGCCAGAAAAAATTTATACGAACACAGGCTGTTTACCAATTGCGTTGGACGAGTTAAAAAAACCTTTAAACAAAAAGAGAATTTTTATCGTAACTGACAATTTCCTCTATCAAAATGGGTATACAAAAACCCTCGTTTCAAAACTAAACGAATTGAACATTGAACATACCACTTTCTTTGATGTTGATCCTGATCCGACACTCGCCTGTGCCCAAAAAGGTGCAAAACAGATGATCGATTTTCAACCCGACTGTATCATCGCATTTGGTGGTGGTTCTGCCATTGATGCCGCAAAAATCATGTGGGTGTTATACGAATATCCTGATACGGATTTTCATGATATGGCTATGCGTTTTATCAATATTAGAAAACGCATATATACCTTCCCAAAAATGGGAGAAAAAGCCTATTTCATTGCGATTCCAACAACTTCAGGAACCGGATCGGAAGTAACGCCTTTTGCCGTGATCACGGATGAAAAAACAGGTATTAAATACCCTCTGGCCGACTATGAATTATTGCCAAATATGGCGATTATTGATACCAATCTGATGATGACTGCTCCACAGGAATTGACTGCTGTCGCGGGATTGGATGCCGTTACACATGCCTTAGAAGCATATGCATCAATGGTTGCCACGGATTATACAGACAGTTTGGCCATAGGCGCCTTAAAACTTCTATTCAACTATTTGCCACGTGCCTATGAAAACGGGCAAAGTGATTTTCTTGCCAGAGAAAAAACGGCAAATGCCGCAACCATGGCAGGAATGGCTTTTGCCAATGCATTCCTAGGCGTATGCCACTCGATGGCACACAAACTGGGTGCTTATCACAATCTTCCGCATGGCCTGGCAAACGCTTTAATGATTGAAGAGGTCATACGATTTAATGCCTCTGAAGCACCGGCATGCATGGGGACTTTTTCTCAATATTCTTTTCCTAATACACTGGCACGTTATGCAGAAATTGCCGATGCACTGGGTCTAAAAGGTCAAAACAATCAGGAAAAATTGGAAAACCTTATCGCTGCATTAAACCAGCTGAAAACCCAGCTTGGCATCAAAAAAACCATCCGTGACTATGGCATAGATGAAAAAGTCTTCCTTGAAAAATTAGATGAAATGGTAGTAGCCGCTTTTGATGATCAATGTACGGGAGCCAATCCTCGATATCCGTTACTAAGTGAAATCAAGCAAATGTATCTCAATTCTTATTATGGCAGGGAGAAAAATCAATGAAACCAGATTCTGTAATTGCTATTCGCCCTAATAAAATTATTTATCGTAGTGGAGATCTTACCGTCAAACTCTTTAATGAAGGTTATTCCATTGCAGATATATTTAATGAAGCCCACAATCACGCCATGGTAGAGGAAACGGGATTTCCCGTACCCAAAATAGAAGGCGTCAATAAAATTGACGGGAAATGGGCCATTATCCTTCAGTATATTGAAGGAAAAACACTTGCCCAAAGCATAGAAGAAGATCCTGAAAATGCCGATCGCTATCTGGAACGTATGGTTGATATCCAACTTGTCATGCACAGTTACTCTTCCATGAAATTACGGCATCTTACTGAAAAAATGTATGAAAGAATCAGTCTGTCCAACCTAAATCAGTCCACACAGTTTGAATTGCATACAAGACTTGGCAGCCTCCCCAAAAATTATAATTTATGTCATGGGGACATGAATCCCAGTAACGTGATTATCACAAATTCGGGCGAAGCCTATGTTGTCGACTGGTCACACGCCACACAAGGCAATGCGACCGCAGATGCCGCCAGAACATATCTGTTGTTTAAACTAGCTAAACAGGATGCCCAGGCGGAAAAATATTTTGAATTGTTCTGCAAAAAAGCAGGGTACGATAAACAATATGTACAAAATTGGATGCCACTCGTCGCAGCAAGTCATTTGTTCAAAGGGACACCGGCAGAGCGGGAATTTTTACTTCCCTGGACCAATGTAATGGATATATAGACAAAATATTTCGCCATAAGCAAAAAGAGCAGGAATTTTTTGTATTTTCCTGCTCTTTTATTCACTCTGCATAAAATCAGATACCCAATTCTTCTTTCATTCTAGCCCATATTTTTTTTTCCGTTTCTGGTGCCTGAGAAAACGCTTGTTGAATGAATGCATCAATATGACAATCCTTATCCGTCCTTGAAATTTCTTCATTTTCATCGATTGTCTGCTTTGACAAGGAAACCTGGTTCACTTCAACCACCTGCTCGGCTATCTGTTCCAACATCAATTTGTCAAAAACATCTGCCGACAAATTTTTTGTTTGAAATTTCTGTTTGTCGACACTTTCATGCTGTATCGATGAAATATTACCCATATTAGCCATATTTTTCCTAAAACAAGCTTTCTTTGATGTTTCTATCGTACATCAAAGGGTTCTCATTGAAAGTTTGGGTAAAAGGTCTTTTTTTTCCTTATTTCTTCTATTTGGACCAAAAATATTTTTGTGTTTTTTATTCAAAGAAAACGGGAACCTGACACTTTTTAGGAAAAATCAGCTGAAATCTTTTTCAGGAAGAAGACGGAAGAAATAAAATGAGAGTTACTTTCCCTAGCAATGTGCTTTTATGAGATAAGGTAACTCTCTATTTCATGAAATACCCTGATGCAGGGTTATTCATTCATTTAGTCGGTTTTTTTAATGCTTATTTATACTCCGCATAAGCAAAAAAACGATCATCTCCAGTTGTAACGTATTCACCCCATTCATCAATTGTTTTAATTTGTGTTTCAGTTGTTCGAATCAGTGCTTTACCAAATCTTTCCTCATAAACAACTGTATCCCCTTCTCTTTTTAAAACAACCATGCAACGGGTATCCAAACAGCCACATCCGCCATAAATATTTTCACCCGCATATTTGTTGCCTACCTCAAATTTACCCCTCATTTTTTTCTCCTGTATGCATAAAAAATTCTACCAACATCACAAAACTATTTTGATACAGTTTTCATATCAAATTGAGTTGCAGATATGAGTTCATGAATGAGTTATTCCTTGAATTTTGCTCTGGGAAACTGGATTAAAATAGTTTTACTTGCTGTGTCAAGTCTGATTCAAAAGTTGGGAATTTTATCACGCGAAAGAAATGATGCAAGCTACCGGTAGCACAGAAATTGCTATGAAGCCTGCTAAATTGCAACAAAATAGAATCGGTCTATTTTATAACTTGACCTTGATCCATCAAAAAGATATCATTTCATGTTCAACGGAGAGGTGGATGAGTGGTTGAAGTCGCACGCCTGGAAAGCGTGTATAGGTTAATAGCCTATCGAGGGTTCGAATCCCTTCCTCTCCGCCAAGATATAATCCGAGAGCGTTCGAAGACGTCTCGGATTTTTTTATTTTTCAACCACTTATATCAATATACTGTCTAGAGTAATCCGAACAAAACCGGCAACATCCAAAAAATTATGATGGTAAAAAAGATGGTACAATGAGTTCGAAAATGTTTTTTTGACTAAAATACCATCATAAATTATGCCTGCAAAATCCAAAGAATTAACTGCAATCAAACTAAAAAGCCTAAAAAAAGGAACTTATAGCGTGGGTATTGTTCCGGGTCTTTATTATCGAAAAAAAGAAAATAGCAGCTATTTTTTCTTTCGATATACAAATTTTGAAGGAAAAAGAACAGACTATACCATTGGCAGTTATCCAGAAGTCTCGCTAAAAGAGGCAAGAGAAATTGCCTTTAAAATCAGGATTCGCCTGAAAGAAGGTATTGATCCGATCAAGGAACGCCAGCAAATAAAAGCAGTAAGACGTGCAGAAGCAATTAAGAAGGAACGTCATCCCGATCTGATTACTTTTAAAAAAATAGCGAAGGAGTGGGTAAAAGACAGATCGATAAATGGTTACTGGAATCGCAATTCAAAAGGAGAAAAACAAACGCTTCTGATACTGAATAAACATGTTTTTCCCTCTCTTGGCGAAAAAGATATTGAAACCATTACACCGGAAGATATCAGGAAATGTATGGAACCGATATGGCAGTCAATTCCTTCAACAGCAA
>CAZAIY010000035.1:0-8413 GCA_964485295.1 uncultured Oxalobacter sp.
CCAATCTCCAAATTGTCTTTTTAAAATGATGTCCATGATATGAATATACCCAGCTTGTACGAAAAACAAGGCAAGAACATCCACTTTGCATAATGGCATATTCTCCGGCCAGCTTGCTTTTCCCGTACACATTCAATGGATTTGGCGTATCAGTCTCATCATAGGGACCTTGTTTTTTTCCATCAAAAACATAATCCGTTGAATAATGAACAAGCAAGGCATCCTTTTTTTTCGCATATTCTGCCAATATACCCACTGCCTGCTCATTGATTCGAAATGCTTTGTCTTTTTCTGTTTCGGCCTTATCAACTGCGGTATAGGCAGCCGCATTGACAATAATATTGGCAGAATACTGATTTAAGGCATGATTCAATTCTTCCTTATTTTCAAGATCGACTTGTCTTCGATCCAGTGCGATGACTTCACCAATTGGCAAAAGAGCATGACAAAGCTCCTTTCCCACCTGACCATTTTTTCCAAATAAAAGTATTTTCATACTGTTCAAGTTTATCCTACAAAGGTTTATGACTTAAATTTCGACCCGTCCACCCAACTCAATGACCCTATTGGCCGGAATTTGATAATAATCCGCCGCATTTCGCGCATTACGATATATCCAAATGAACAGGTGTTCACGCCATCTAGCCATGCCTGACGATGCCGGTGTGGAAATCAATGTCTGGCGGGAAACAAAAAAAGAGGTTGTCAATAAATCAAAGGTATAGCCATATTCCTTGCATAAACGAAGGGTTCGGGGAATATCAACTTCATCTTTGAAACCATAATATAAATCAATCTGGTAACACTCATAACCCAATGCTTCAACTTTAATCCTCTCCTCAATCGGCACCCACGATACTTCATGAACATGTACGGTTAAAAAGAAAACCCTTTCATGCAAGACCTTGTTATGGGAAAGATTATGCAAGAGGGCTTGCGGCACCCCATCATTTTCTCCACGCAAAAATATTGCCGTACCGGCAACCCGCTGTGGCGGTAAAAAAAAGAGCGACTGTAAAAAAGAATCCAACGGTATCGCATTTTTTTTCTGGCTGGCTCCTACAACCAGTCGCCCCCGACGCCATGTCATCATAACAAGATAAATGAAAATACCAATTGCTATAGGAAACCACCCGCCATTTTTTATTTTGAGTACATTAGAGCTCAACAGGGAAAGATCAATCATTCCCAAAAACAAAGGAACAATCAAACAGAGAAAAATATTGCGTTTCCAGTAATAACGCATAATAAAGAACAAAAAAATGGTTGTAATGAGCATGGCTCCTGTTACAGCGACACCATAAGCTCCTGTCAAATTGGTGGAAGAACGGAATTCAATTACAGCAACAACAACTGCTGCCATCTGAAGCCAGTTAATCATGGGGATATACACCTGTCCCATTTCATTTTCAGATGTATAGACAATTTTCATACGCGGGAGCAATCCCAGACCAATTGCCTGTTTTGTTATGGAAAAGGCACCGGAAATAGTTGCCTGAGAAGCAATAACAACAGCAATAGTGGACATAAAAACCAAAGGATAGATACTCCAGGATCCCAGCTGCCGAAAAAACGGATTGGCCAATGCACTTGAATCCATCAACAAAAGTCCACCTTGGCCCAAATAATTTAATGTTAAAGCCGGAAACACCAGTCGAAACCATGCTCTTCGAATAGGGGAAGGACCAAAATGCCCCATATCCGCATACAAAGTCTCTGCGCCTGTAAAGGCGAGCACAATTGCACTTAATGCAATAAAAGCCGTTCCCGGATTATGAAGGATAAAAAGAACCGCATATAAAGGATTTAACGCCACTAAAATCTGGGGAGCGGCAATAATGTTGATCACCCCCATAACAGCAAGTAACAGAAACCAGACTATCATAATGGGACCAAACCATCTCCCAATGCCTTCCGTTCCCTTTGACTGTACGGAATACAATACCACCATGATACCGAGCGCTATTGGGATAACATAAGGACTGAACATGGGGGTGGCGATTTCCAGACCTTCTACTGCCGATAAAATGGAAATGGCAGGTGTAATAACACTATCACCATAAAACAGGCAGGCACCCAAAACACCCAGTGTTAATAATGGATAATAAAGGCGTGATGATTTTTGGGGCAAGGCAGAATGAACCAGTGTCATCAGAGCCAAAGTTCCGCCCTCACCCCGATTGTCCGCCTTTAACATAATCAGAACATATTTAATGGAAACCAGTATGATCAGTCCCCATATAATGAGCGAAACAATTCCCAGCAAATTATTTGGCGTCAGAATAAGACCTTCCCTGCCACTGAAAACCGCCCGCATGGCATAAAGCGGACTTGTCCCGATATCACCATAAACGATGCCCACTGCTGCGATCGTCAATGCCGTCAAGTTACTTTTATCCGCTTTTTCCGTATTTTGCTCTTCTATTTCAGGTTTTGCTTCCAAATAAACACCCTGCTTTCCTTGTACAACTGCGTCAGTACGATAAGACAAAGTGAAAAAAACTGCAAATTTTTTGCCAGATTTCCTGTTTTCTTTCTTTTTTATTTTTCTGATTTTTTAGATACCCGTACTGCATTTGCGCAATATATGTGCAACATGATATGTTTTAAGGTTAAAAAAATATTCGATTAATTTTTAAATTTAATGCGGCGATAAAATATGTCTCAATATGTCTTTACGATGAATCGGGTTGGCAAGGTTGTTCCGCCCAAGCGTCAAATTTTAAAAGATATTTCCCTTTCTTTTTTCCCGGGAGCAAAAATTGGTGTTTTAGGATTAAACGGGTCAGGAAAATCCAGCCTGTTAAAGATTATGGCCGGTGTAGATAAAGATCATTTAGGAGAAGCCCGTCCGGCATCCAATTTAAAAATTGGCTATATGCCTCAAGAGCCCCAGCTAGATCCGGAACAGACTGTACGTGAAGCCGTAGAAAGCGGATTAGGTGAAATATTTGAAGCGCAAACCAGATTGGAGGCAGTTTATGCGGCCTATGCCGAACCCGATGCCAATTTCGATGCCCTTGCTGAAGAACAGGCAAGACTTGAAGCTATCATTGCTGCTGCTGATGGAGGTAATGTAAATCAGCAACTGGAAATGGCAGCTGATGCCCTTCGACTTCCTCCATGGGATGCAAAAATCGGCATCTTATCAGGTGGTGAAAAACGCAGGGTTGCCTTATGCCGTCTTTTATTATCCCGTCCGGATATGTTGCTTTTGGATGAGCCAACCAACCATCTTGACGCGGAATCTGTTGAATGGCTGGAACAGTTCCTGCATCGTTTTCCTGGAACCGTTGTTGCCATTACCCATGACCGTTACTTCCTCGATAATGCGGCAGAATGGATTTTGGAACTGGACCGGGGACACGGTATTCCATGGAAAGGCAATTACAGTTCCTGGCTGGAACAAAAAAGTCTTCGCCTAAAACAGGAAGAAGCCGCAGAATCATCCCGTCAAAAAACGATTGCAAAGGAACTTGAATGGGTTAGACAAAACCCTAAGGGACGCCAGGCAAAAAGTAAAGCTCGTCTAACACGTTTTAACGAACTTTCAGAATACGAATATCAAAAACGCAATGAAACCCAGGAAATTTTCATTCCTGTTGCAGAACGACTTGGTAACGATGTCATTGAATTTAAAAATGTCTCAAAAGGATATGGTGATCGTTTGCTCATTGAAAATCTGAGTTTCATCATACCTCCGGGTGCTATTGTTGGAGTTATTGGCCCCAATGGTGCGGGCAAGTCGACCCTTTTTAGAATGATTACAGGCCAGGAACAGCCTGATCAGGGAGAAATCAAAATCGGACAAACCGTAAAAATTTCCCTGGTTGATCAATCCCGTGAGGCGCTAGAAAACAATAAAACGGTTTTTGAAGACATCAGTAACGGTGCCGATGTTATTTCGGTTGGTCGTTTTGAAATGCCTTCCCGTGCCTATTTGGGACGATTCAATTTTAAAGGGGCGGACCAGCAAAAAAATGTCGGTAGTCTTTCCGGAGGCGAACGGGGAAGACTGCATCTGGCAAAAACGCTCATGCAGGGAGGCAATGTTTTATTACTTGACGAACCTTCCAATGATTTGGACGTTGAAACACTGCGTGCACTGGAAGACGCCCTTCTCGAATTTGCCGGTAGCGTTATTGTCATTTCCCATGACCGCTGGTTTTTGGATCGCATAGCAACCCACATTCTTGCTTTTGAAGGAGACTCACAGGTCACTTTCTTTACAGGCAATTATCAGGAATATGAAGCGGACAAACGAAAACGATTGGGTGAGGAAGGAGCCAAACCGAAGCGCATCCGATACAAACCGGTTACCCGATAAATAGTTGTATGCATGCAACAAATACCAATAGAAAAAATTAGTTACATTACAATATAAAATTTAGGACTGGCTATAGCAAGACCCGTGTCGAATATTGTTGAAATCCATAATTTGGCTTTCCGTTATGGAGAGCGTCCCGTTTTATCGGAACTGAACATGACTTTTCCAAAAGGAAAAGTCATTGCCGTTATGGGAGGTTCGGGTTCCGGAAAAACAACCATTTTGCGTTTGATTGGAGGACAAATCACCCCCCAATCCGGTCGAGTACTCATCAATGGCGAGTGTATCCACGAACTGGATACGGCCGGAGTCTATCGACTCCGGCGAAAAATGGGCATGTTGTTTCAATATGGAGCACTTTTTACCGATTTGTCGGTTTTTGAAAATGTTGCCTTTCCATTGCGGGAACAGACAGATTTGCCGGAAGAAATCATTCATGATCTGGTATTAATGAAATTAAACGCTGTCGGTTTAAGAAATGCCGCCTACATGAAACCTGCCGAAATATCAGGAGGTATGGCCCGCCGGGTTGCTCTGGCGAGATCCATTGCATTGGATCCGGAACTCATTATGTATGATGAACCTTTTGCCGGACTGGATCCTATTTCAATGGGAGTAACGGCCAATTTGATCAAACGGCTCAATGATGCGCTCAACTCAACATCCATTGTTGTGTCCCATGACGTTGAAGAATCATTTGCCATAGCCGATTATGTCTACTTTCTTTCGGAAGGTCGTATCGTTGCACATGGAACTCCCCAGGAAATGCGCGACTCAAAAGAACCCTATGTCAGACAATTTGTCTATGCGCAGGCAGATGGTCCCGTTCCCTTTCATTATCCTGGCAGATCGCTTGCTGCTGACCTCGGTTTGGAGAAATCCGCATGATCAGTCGAATTGCAACTTTAGGCTTTAAAACACGGGAGTTGGTTGCCGGAATTGGCTATGCCTTTCGCATGTTCTTAAACTTAACGGGAGCGGTCTTTCGGATTATCAGAAGACCCCGTCTTATAACGGATCAGATTCATTTTATTGGCAACCATTCCGTCCTGCTGATTACGGTTGCCGGACTTTTTGTCGGATTTGTTCTTGGACTGCAAGGCTATTACATTTTGAACAAATATGGTTCCGAGCAGGCACTGGGCACACTTGTTGCTTTGGCCTTGCTCCGCGAATTGGGTCCGGTTATTACGGCACTTTTATACGCCGGACGGGCAGGAACCTCTTTAACTGCCGAAATCGGTTTAATGAAAGCAGGCGAACAGCTTTCAGCCATGGATATGATGGCGGTTAATCCCCTGCACCGCGTTTTGGCTCCCCGTTTTTGGGCCGGTATTATTTCCATGCCTATTTTGGCGGCGCTTTTTAGTGCTGTCGGTATATTTGGCGGTTATATTGTGGGTGTTGTACTTATCGGCGTGGATAACGGCGCCTTCTGGTCACAAATGCAAAGCAATGTCGATATCTGGATGGATATTGGAAATGGGCTCATAAAAAGTCTTGTTTTCGGTTTTGCGGTAACATTTTTGGCGTTGTTTCAGGGATATGAAGCCAAACCCACTCCTGAAGGCGTCTCTATCGCAACAACGAGAACCGTTGTCTATTCTTCCTTACTGGTTTTGTGGCTGGACTTCCTGATGACGGCGTTAATGTTTAACTGAATCAAAGGTGCTATTTTTAACTGTTCTAACAACCAAAAATGATTGTGTCAAATATGAGACATTTTGCTGTTTTCTCCCTTTTTTCAATTAACAGTAAATAGGTTGTTTTCAAATTAACTGGTATTATTTTTTTATGCAACGTAAATCTCTGGATATCTGGGTAGGATTCTTTGTCATCATTGGTGCTTTGGCATTAATGTTTCTTGCGCTCAAAGCAGGGAACATGAGTTCATTGTCATTTGAAAAAACCTATTCCGTCACAACCCGCTTTGACAATATTGGTGGACTCAAGCCAAGGGCTCCCATAAAAAGCGCGGGAGTTGTCGTTGGACGGGTTGGAGACATCAGTTTTGACGATATAGAATTTCGTGCCCAGGTTATACTCCAAATTGAAGAGCGTTATAAGTTTCCTAAAGACAGTAGTGCAAAAATTTTGACTTCCGGCTTATTAGGTGAGCAATATATTAGTATTGAGCCAGGCGGTGACGAAAAAAATCTGGCAAATGGAGATCAGATAACGATGACACAGTCAGCGATGGTATTGGAAAACCTAATTAGTCAGTTTATATACAATAAAGCGACAGAAGAAAAGGACTCCGATAAATGAGCTTCAAGTCAAAACTCGTCAAATTGGGAGGAGCGGCAATAATAGCAGCAATGGTGACAGGCTGTGCACATAGCCCAAATGATCCTCTTGAAGGATATAACCGTCAGGCCTATTACTTTACCGAAGCTGTAGACACTGTTGTTGTCAAGCCGATAGCCTATGGTTACCATGGTGTATTGCCGGAAACGGTGCAAACCATGGTCAGCAATTTCTTCAGTAATATCGCTGATGTCTGGATCGCTTTCAACAATTTTCTGCAGGGACGCGGGGACGAAGGATTTTCTGATGTTTCGCGTGTCATGGTTAATACTTTCGCCGGCATAGGTGGTCTGATTGATGTTGCTTCCCAGGCTGGTTTGCCCAAACATAACGAAGACTTTGGACAGACCCTGGGGGTTTGGGGTGTTCCTTCCGGACCTTATTTCTTTATCCCTATTTTAGGACCATCGACCATTCGCGACACTGCAGCAGCACCTGCTGATTACTGGTTTGGTGATCCTGTTACCTATATTCAGGATGAACCGATCAAATGGGGACTGGTGGCTTTACGCGGTATTAGCAAACGTGCCGAATTAATTGATGCAACCTCTGTTATTGATGACGCTGCTATAGATAAATATGAATTCATTCGTGATGCCTACCTGCAAAGACGTCAACGCATGGTTCATGACAAGGATCTGGACAATGAACAATGGGAAACCATCGATGAAAATGAAAAACAGATGCAACCATGGTTACCCAGCAGCGAAATAAAACAGGACAAGCAACATATTTCTCCCAAACAGCAGGCTGCGGAAGTAAAAGCCGCTCCTGTCGTGGAGAACAAAGCGGCAAATACGGCCGTAGAGAAAAACGAACAGACGCAAGCTTTTGGTCCTGTAGCTACAGAAGCTGCTACAAAAATTAATTGATTTTAAGTTGACTTGATTAAAGAATATGACGGCATTAAGAAATTGGTTTATCTGTTTTTTAGCTTCTTTTTTCTTCGCTTTCGCTTCACAGGTTCATGCACAGGAAGAAGCACCTGATGTTTTGGTAAAACGTGTCAGTATTGAAGTTTTAGATATTGCCAAAAAAGATGCGGAAGTTAAAAAAGGCAATATGCAGCGGATTTTCAGGCTGGTTGAAGAAAAAGTCATGCCTTATGTTGATTTCAAGAAAACCACTTCCTTGGCTATTGGCAAGTATTGGAGACAGGCTACGACAGAACAGAAAGAAGAACTTACCAAGCAGTTTCATGATCTTCTGTTTTACACTTATGCAAGTGCCATTTCAAAAATAGATGCCAACCATAAATTGCAATTCCAGCCTTTACGGGCAAAAGCTGATGCGACAGATGTCATTGTCAATTCCCGTATTATTCTGCCAAAAAATCCTGAACCCATTTTGCTGGCTTATCGTCTTGAAAAACAAGATGCAGGCTGGAAAATCTATGACATCAATGTAATGGGAGCATGGTTAATTGAAACTTACAAGACCACTTTTACCAATGAGATTGCCCGTTCCGGTATTGATGGTTTGATTCAAACCTTAAAAGATAAAAATGCAAGTCTCGCAAAAAGTGGACAGGCAAAAAAATAAACTCTTACGCTGATGTCGTTATCCATTACCAATCTATCCATGACTGATGCAAAATCCGTTTTGCAGATGGGTCTTGATGCCATTAAAAACGAACAATACACTTTTGATTTAGGAAATATTACGACTGCTGATTCCTCCTGCATTGCTGTTATGCTTGCATGGAAACGTGCAGCAAATGCCACATCAAGAGAACTTCAATTTATCAATACACCCAATAATATTCTTACTTTAGCCGCT
>CAZAIY010000036.1:0-1010 GCA_964485295.1 uncultured Oxalobacter sp.
ATTTCACTGAACTTGTCCGGCGGAACACCTGCCACCGCAATTGGACGGCCGTGGCTGTCCAACAGAAAAAGTTCCGGATGCGTCCAGACATCGGCACTGTTTAACGAGACAAAGATGGGAACATCACCAATAACCTCAATGCCGTTCCGGTTGGCATAGTGCTTCAATTTGAGCCACTGGGCATGAAAACACCACTGACAGAATTTCCAGAACCGGATCTCTGTAGCATGACCTTGTCTGGCTTCCCGCAAAGCCTGCGGATCACGAAAAGCCAGTTTTTGAGGCCAGTTCTGCCAGCCTTCCTGATCCTTGGTATAGATGGAATCCAGTGTACGAAAAAGCGCATAATCCTCAAGCCAGTCTGCATGGGTCTGGCAAAATTCCTTATAGGATTCAATAAACGCTTTTTTTGAATCGAGAAAAAAACGTTCGGCCGCCCTGCGTAAACGCGACATCCGAAAAGCGATGACTGCCGGATAATTGACACGTTTATTTTCAAATGCAATGTAAGGAGCCAGTTCCTCCTGTGTCAGCCAGCCAGCCTGCATCAATTGTTCCAAATCGATCAAAAGCACATTGCCGGCAAAAGCGGACGGGCTCATATAGGGAGAATTACCTGTTCCGATATCGACCAAAGGTAACATTTGCCATATGGTTTGAGCACCAGCTTTTAGCCAGTCCACAAAATGATAGGCAGAGTTACCCAAATCACCCGAACCATAAGGCCCGGGCAACGAAGTAGGATGAAGTAAAACACCGCTACGTCTGGTCAGTTTCATATGTTTTATCCGTTAGCCAAATGTTGACACCGCGAAAAAAAATTAAAAAAATTTGAAATATCCTGATAATGTACAGGCTCTTCTTTAGGATAGGAATACTTTGTGGCATTTTTCCTGTCGAAAAATGTTTTGTCCACACCCCAAAACACCTTGAATTCAAGTCTCTTCCAAAACGTTACCGGCTCCGTTATCTCTTCGGTCTGTTTCCGGTCGTTTTTGTCGCTCGTCCCC
>CAZAIY010000036.1:1020-8336 GCA_964485295.1 uncultured Oxalobacter sp.
ATATTTTATGTGATTTTCTGCGGTTTAAATTCAAGTTTGACAACCGTGATATAGAAATGGCGCTATCCGGTCTCATCAGGCATGGTATTTTTGTCGATGCAACACCCATCACAGATTATGTCGGCGATTCCGATGATGCGGTTTTCCATCAAGTAGTCAAGGAGAATCGAAAGACAAGCAAGGCTTCCCTTGCTACAGGTAACATCAAGCATTTTTCTATAAAAAACTTTGTCGTAATGCCAAAAGGGATGCTGGATATCATCAACGAAAATAACACCTGAAGCGTTATATCCTATGGTATAACGAAAGACGGAGAAAAAATCACCCGGATACGGTCTCCCTATACGGGTTATTATTTCTTTTTTCAGCAAATTGATCGGATACGCTTGATATGTCATCCAAAAAAGCAACAACAAAAGCCGGCAAACTGGAGCGATTGGGATTACGCTCGGATATGGATTTTGTTTTGCATTTGCCGATGCGCTATGAGGATGAAACCCGTATTTTATCCATACGCGATGCCATGTTTACGACAGGCTCCGTTCAGGTTGAAGGGATAGTAACTGTCAGTGAAATCCAGTATCGCCCAAGAAGGCAGCTGGTTGTCTGCATTTCCGATGACACGGGAGAACTGTTTTTACGATTTATCCATTTCTACATGAGCCAGCTCAAACAATTTTCTGTCGGAACACAAGTCCGTGTCAGGGGTGAATTGCGACAGGGTTTTCTGGGAATGGAAATGGTTCATCCGGCTTACCGTCTGGTCAGCAACAATACGCCTTTACCGGATTCCCTAACGCCTGTTTATCCTTCAACAGAAGGCATTTCCCAGCTTGTTTTAAGAAAAGAAATTGCCCTGGCCATGGAGCGCTTAAACTGGTTTGACACCCTTCCTCCGGAAATACTCCATTTACTGAACCTGCCCTCTTTTTCCGATGCAATCCGGCTGTTGCATAATCCCCCTCCCCATGTTGATGAACAGGCATTGATCAATCGAACCCATCCCGCCTGGAAACGCGTCAAATTCGACGAACTGCTAGCCCAACAGCTTTCCATGAGGCGGGCTCATACCCTGCGCCGCCGGCAACGCTCCCCCGTTCTTTCCCGGGCCGGAAAAGTCACCCGGGGTCTGGAGGAAAACCTGCCTTTTACCCTGACGAATGAACAAAAACGGGTGCTCTCCGAAATCATGGAAAGCATGCATCTTCCCTACCCCATGCAACGGCTTTTGCAGGGCGATGTGGGAAGCGGCAAAACGGTTGTTGCCGCCCTGGCTGCTGCAAAAGCAATTGACAGTGGTTTTCAGGTTGCCATGATGGCTCCCACAGAAATTTTAGCCGACCAGCATTTCCAGCGGATAGCCGAGTGGATGATGCCTCTGGGCGTGGAAATTGTCTGGCTGACCGGCAGCATGAGAAAAAAAGAAAAGGAACAGACGCTTGAGCTGATTGAGTCCGGAAAAGCCGATCTGGTTATTGGAACACATGCATTGATCCAGGACAGTGTTCACTTTAAAGCGCTCGGTCTGGCTATTGTTGATGAACAGCATCGTTTTGGCGTCGGACAAAGGCTGGTGCTGCGCAATAAAGGTGAAAACCATCAGGACGAAATTCCGCACCAATTGATGATGAGTGCCACACCGATTCCCCGAACACTGGCCATGACCTATTATGCCGATCTCGATATTTCGGTTATCCGGGAATTGCCTCCCGGCAGAACGCCCGTTACAACCCGTCTTATTGACCGTAACAGAAAAAGCGAGGTGATCGAGCGCATTCATGTGGCGGCACTATCAGGCCGTCAGATCTACTGGGTCTGCCCTCTCATAGAAGAATCGGAAACACTTCAATTACAAACAGCTGTGGAAACACATGCCCTTTTACAGGAAGCTTTGCCTGATCTGCAGATCGGACTGGTTCACGGCCGGCTAAAACCCGCCGAAAAACAGCAGGTCATGGATCAATTTGCACAGGGAAAAATCCATTTGCTTGTTGCCACAACCGTCATTGAAGTGGGAGTGGATGTCCCGAATGCCTCCTTGATGATCATTGAACATGCCGAGCGTTTCGGGCTTTCCCAGCTGCATCAGTTAAGGGGTCGTGTCGGACGGGGCAGTATAGAAAGCGTCTGTTTGCTCCTGTACCAGTCACCACTTGGCGACACAGCCAAAAGACGTCTGAAAACGATGAGAGAAACCAATGACGGTTTCATTATTGCCAAAAAAGACCTGGAAATCAGGGGACCGGGAGACTTTCTGGGTGCCAGACAATCCGGACAGGCCATGCTGCGTTTTGCCGACCTGCAGGAAGACACAGATTTGATTGAAGCAGCCCAAAGAATTGCCCAGTCCCTTCTTGATGACCCACGCGAATCCGCTAAAATAATTGTGGAATCCCATCTGAAGCGCTGGCTTGGTGGCATGGAGGATTTCCTGAGAGTCTAGGAGAAGTGGTGACAGAAAGAATACGGCTTTATTTGCAATTGATACGCATTGAGCATCCTATCGGATACATGTTACTGATCTGGCCTACCCTTTTTGCACTCTGGATTGCGGCAAAAGGCTGGCCCGGATGGCCATTCTTTCTGATTTTTACAACAGGTGCCTTTCTCATGCATTCTGCGGGATGTGCCATCAATGATTATGCCGACCGCAATTTTGACCGGCATGTCAAACGGACAAAAGACCGTCCCGTCACTTCCGGGAAAATTGCACCCTGGGAAGCCATTGCTGTTGCTGTCGTATTGTCGCTGATTGCCTTTTTGATGATTCTGCAGCTCAATACCCTGACCCTGCAGCTGTCCGTTGTCGCTGTCATCTTTACGGCAACCTACCCCTGGTTCAAACGTTTTTTTGCCATCCCGCAGGCCTATTTGGGCATGGCTTTTGGTTTTTGCTATCCGATGACATTTGCCGCCATTCATGGCTACGTTCCCATGACCGCATGGTATCTGATGATAGGCAATGCTTTCTGGACACTGGCTTATGACACACAATATGCGATGGTGGATCGCGAT
Source organism: uncultured Oxalobacter sp. (assembly GCA_964485295.1). GTDB lineage: Bacteria > Pseudomonadota > Gammaproteobacteria > Burkholderiales > Burkholderiaceae_D > Oxalobacter. The sequence continues at coordinate 4,036 of CAZAIY010000036.1, forward strand.
GATGACATAAAAATTGGCATGAAAACATCCGCTATTACGTTTGGTCAATTTGATGTCACGGCAGTTATGATAAGTTATGCCCTGATGCTGATTATTTTTTTCCTGACAGGCTTACATGCCGGCCTAGGCATGTGGTATATCATGGGATTAATCGGAGCAGCGGTTTGCATGATATTTCAATATCGGTTCATCAGAACACGCGATAGAATGAAATGTCTTTTTGCTTTTCGTTTCAACAACTTGATTGGATTAATCATATTTACCGGGATATTGCTGGACTATACCTTATCTTAAGGTTTATCCTAATGACTATGCAGGAATGAAAAAAAATCTGTCAAAATTCGGTATGCATCCAGTTACTCAATAGTTTAATAACAGAAAGGATCATGATCATGGATACAACAACTGACACAGGTACAAAACTGATGGGTAATCTGAAATCGATTATCCAGGATGCTGAAAGAGTATTGGAAAACAGTGCCCTTCATGGAAACGAAAATTTCCACAAGGCAAAAGAAAAACTGGAATCCACATTGGCTGACGCCAAATTTGCATTGCGCGAACTGGAAGATGTCGTTATTGCAAAAGCAAAAAATGCGGCCGTATGCACGGCAGAATACGCCAAGGAACACCCATGGCAGGCAGCAGGTGTTGTTGCGGTTATTGGCGTAATGCTGGGTATGTTGATTGCACGCAGATAATTTTGTTTTTTTTCAATGGGTATTTTTAAAAACTTGGGCAACATGGCGAGCTCCCTGCTCGCCATATTTCAAACACGCATTGAACTTTTTACCGTTGAATTACAGGAAGAAGTTCAACGCCTGCTGTCGTACTTCATTCTTGCCATCATTGCACTCTTTTGTATTGCCATTACATTTGCACTGGGTATCTTCCTCGTTATTGTTTTATTCTGGGACAGCTATCGCATTCTGGTTATTTGCGGTCTCATGGTAATATTTGCCCTGGCCGCATTATTTATTTTTCTGGGAATACGAAACAGTTTCCGCAACAAACCGAAAATGCTCGCCCATACCAGAAACGAGATAGAAAAAGATCTGATGCGTTTGAAATTCAATGACGGACAGGAAAATGACAGATAGACCACAATCCTTGGCCGAACGTCGTGCACAGCTGATAGCCAAAAGCGCGCTGCAACGCGAGCAGCTGATTGCCATTATTGAAAATGCCTGGCAGCCGGGTGCCGTTACGACAGGAAAAAACATTCTGATGCAGGCACGCCAAAGCCCGTTGACATCGGCTTTCATGGCGTTTCTTGCCTTTTTGTTTTTCCGGAAACGAAACCTCTTTTCCCTGCTTGCTGTCGGTGTGATCGCCCACAAGACATGGAAACAGTGGCAACCCTATTTAAGTCCTGCCATCAACTGGACAAAAAAGCGTTTATTTTCCAAAAAACGCTAGTTCCGGTTTTAGGCAGGCTGTTTTCCAAACTCCTGACCCAGTTCCACACTTCTATCTGCAGCTGCCCTGGCTGCAGATACGATCAGGTTTTTCAGCTGATGGTTTTCCATAACGGTTAATGCGGCAAAAGTCGTTCCGGCAGGAGAGGTCACCCGCTCACGCAAAACGGATACAGACTCGGTTGACTGAACCGCCAGTTCACTTGCCCCCTGAAAAGTTGCCAATGCCAGAGCCGATGCCTGACTGGCATCCAGACCCAGGGCTTTTCCTGCCGCTTCCAGTGCCTCAATGAAATAGAAAACATAGGCCGGACCGCTACCCGATATGGCAGTCACTGCGTCCAGCAGGCTTTCCCGGTCAAGCCACAAGGTCATTCCCACGGCCTGCATGATGGTCTCCGCCAGCTGTTTCTGTTCATTCGTAACAGCCTCCATGGCGTATAGCCCTGCCGCTCCCTTTCCGATCAGAGCTGGCGTATTTGGCATGCACCGCACGATATTTTTGTAATGGTTCAGCCATCTGGAAAGATCTGCCGTACTGATACCGGCCGCAATCGACAAAACAAGCTGATTGCTGATGTAGGGAAGAAGATGCTTGACCACATCATATATCTGCTGGGGTTTTACCGCCAAAACAATGACATCACACTGGCGCAATTGATCATCCAGAACGGTTGAAGTCGTCACACCAAATCGGGTTTTCAATCTGGACAGTGCCTCGGGATTGAGATCAATTACATGAATTTGAGGTCTGGGTGTTACCTTGTTTGCCATACCTTCAATCAATGCGGAAGCCATATTGCCACCGCCGATAAATCCGACACTCAATGGATTTTTCATATCAGTTCCTTGCTCCAAAAATAGCTGTTCCTATACGGACAATGGTTGCCCCTTCAGCAATGGCGGCTTCCATATCCGCCGTCATGCCCATGGAAAGGGTATCCAGATCATATCCTTCACTTCGCAATTGATCATACAATTTTTTCAGCCGTCGAAATGGTTCGTGCTGTTTTTCCCTATCCTCTTCGGGCTCCGGAATAGCCATCAGTCCCCGCAGTTTGAGCCGGGGAAGTAAAGAAACACTTCTGGCCAATTCCATCACCGCTTTTTCATCCACCCCGCTTTTACTTGTTTCCTGACTGATATTTACCTGCAGGCAAATATTTAAGGGAGGCAGATCATCCGGTCTCTGATCAGACAACCGTTTTGCAATTCTTTCACGATCAACGGAATGCACCCAATCAAAATGCGTGGCAATTCCCCGCGTTTTATTGCTTTGGATGGGCCCGATAAAATGCCATTCCAGTTTCAGATCAGGCGCCAGTGCTTTTATCCGCTGTATCTTGTTTACCGCTTCTTGCTCATAGTTTTCGCCAAAAGCAGTCTGACCCGCTTTGGCCGCTTCTATGACCGTTTCTGCAGTACAGGTTTTGGAAACAGCGAGTAAACGGACTGCATCGGCAGGTCTGGCCGCTTCTTTTGATGCTTGTAAAATATGCGCTTTTACTGCTTGCAAGTTTATACTTATTGAGGACATAATCTTTTTTATAATTTATATGCCTGTAAATTATAGGCAAACCTGTCTTGATATGTCTCTGTTTCTGAATAAAACTATCAAGTATTATCAAAAAAAGATTTTTACAGGAGGCAAATGATATGAGTGGGTTGATGTGGGTGCTGCTTATTGTACTCATTATTGCTGCCATTATTGCCAAAATAAAACGTTCGGCACGTGTTGTGATTTTCAAAAGCGAGGATCTTCATGCCAGGGCGAACAACCAAAACAACTATAGTCAGCGTGTTCAGGGACTGCGCAATTCAAATGTCGAGCAAATGGTCTCCTGCGACAAATGCGGTGTCTATGTTCCTGCCTCTGAAGTCTTTTTCAGAGAAGGAAAAGTGTATTGCTGTGAAGAACATAGCAACTGACCATTACAGATATGCTGACAATTGATGAAAAGGGCTGGTGTGTAGAGGCTGAGTGTCTGCCTTCTCCCAACTTTGACAGTCGGCCATCAGATATGCCGATCGATCTGATTGTGATTCACAATATCAGTTTGCCGCCCGGACAATATGGCGGTCCCTACATTACCGATTTTTTTCTGAATCAGCTGGATTATGATCTTCATCCTTACTTTGACCAGCTTCGCTCCTTAACGGTTTCTTCCCATTTCCTTATCCGACGGGATGGCAGACTGCTTCAATTTGTCTCCGCTTTGGATCGTGCCTGGCATGCCGGTGCATCAACATTTCAGGGGCGTTCACGCTGTAATGACTTTTCTATTGGAATAGAAATGGAAGGCAGTGATTACGAACCGTTCACGGATATTCAGTATGACGTTCTGGGCAAACTGACCATGGCACTTTGCCGTTCCTATCCCATATCAGCCGTTACCGGTCATCAGCATATTGCTCCTCTTCGTAAAACGGATCCGGGTCCTTATTTTGACTGGAATAACTATCAGAAAATAATGAAAAATGTTTCCGATATTACTCCAATTATCTGTCAGGAAATCCAACAAACTGACAACAGCTAAACAAATCGGTAATGCTGACAAAATCCTGAGTAAAAGGGAATAAAGCCCGATGAAATAGAGGAAAGAGCTTCTTTCATACCAAACAAATTCATTTTAATTCAATAATTTATCTTCATTTTTCTCTCCTAAAAAAGTCCCTGCCATTAAATAGCCAATCCGGTGTTAAGAACAACTGTCAAAAGGCAAGTAAAAACAGATAGTAAAAAGTTCCTCTGAAAAGTTTTTGAAAGCCAACTAAGGAGATTAAAAATGGCACAAGTTATCAACACCAACATCACTTCGTTGAACTCTCAACGTCACCTGAACAACACCCAATCCGCACTTTCCACTGCAATGGAGCGTCTGT
>CAZAIY010000037.1:0-8335 GCA_964485295.1 uncultured Oxalobacter sp.
GAAGGCGGGAAAGGTGGTGAAGATTTGGCCAAAGCAGTTATTAACATGCTGGAAACAACCCCTTCCAATTTCAAATTTGTCTATGAAGAAAATGATTCTTTATGGAATAAAATGACTGCCATTGCCACCAAGTTATATGGAGCAAGGGATATCATTGCTGACAGTCGAATTCGAGCACAAATAAAAAAATTGGAAGATGATGGATATGGTTCATATCCAATTTGTGTCGCAAAAACACAGTATTCATTTTCAACTGACCCTGCCCTAAGAGGTGCTCCATCAGGGCACTCTGTCCCAATTCGGGAAGTAAGACTTGCGGCCGGCGCCGAATTTATTGTCATGATATGTGGTGATGCAATTATGACAATGCCTGGCTTACCAAGAGTACCATCTTCCAATATGATTGATGTAGATGCCGATGGTAGAATTATTGGGTTATTCTAATAATATTGTGTAAACTAATGTCCGCCAGTAATAGAAATTCTGCTTTCTGTTACTGGCAAAAAAATCTGAGGTAGTTTTAAAACGAAAAAACAATAAAAGCGGTGCACTGGATTGAAAAAAATGCCATATAGAAAGTGTAAACGCCTCATCCATGTTGCCGAAAGAAAATTAAAAGAGGACTAGAAAGATGAAATTCGCGATTATTGGTGCTGGCGCAATTGGAGGCTACGTTGGCGTTAAATTGGCATTATCAGGAGAAGACGTCACCTTCATTGTTCGTGGAGCCAACCTAGAAGCTATCAAGGAAAATGGTGCAAAATTAATCATGAATGATGGCTCCGAACTCATCGCAAAAAATGTAAAAGCAACTAACAACTATCAGGAAGTTGGTCCTGTTGATGTCGTTATTCTCGCAATGAAAGCGCATCAAGTTGAATCTGTTGTAGATGAAGTGCAACATCTTTTTGGACCGGACACTATTGTTATCACCATGCAAAATGGTATCCCATACTGGTATTTTCACAAGCATGGAGGACCTTATGAGGGGGCTCGTATTCAAAGTGTTGATCCAACTGGACAAATAGCCGCAAAAATTCCAGCTGATCGTGTATTGGGATGTGTTGTCTATCCTGCTTCGGAATTGATTGCCCCAGGTGTCATTCGACATATTGAAGGAGACAGATTCCCGATTGGAGAACTGGATGGTTCCATTACAGAGCGTGCTCAAAAAGTATCCGACGCTTTTATCAAAGCAGGATTTAAATCTCCTATTTTGGAAAATATCCGGTCAGAAATCTGGTTGAAACTTTGGGGAAATCTTACCTTTAATCCGATCAGTTCACTTTCTCACTCTACTTTGGTAGATATTTGTCAATATCCACTAACTCGCGAGTTGGCAGGTGACATGATGATTGAAGCCCAACGAATTGCCAACAAATTGGGTATTGAATTTCGGGTACCACTTGAAAAACGGATTCAGGGTGCAGAAAAAGTTGGAAAACACAAAACATCCATGTTACAAGATGTCGAGGCTGGTCGTGCTCCAGAAATTGATGCATTGGTCGGTTCTGTCGTGGAACTCGGTAGAATTACACATACAGCAACACCCCATATCAATACAGTTTATGCATTAGTCAAATTATTGGCAAAAACAATGGAAGAAGAAGAAGGACATGTCAGATTGAAAGGCAAAAATCCGACTTCCTCTCACTAAACCTTTTTTATTAGTCTTTGTTGTGAATAATGCACAATAGAGACTAATAATTTTACCCAAACGATAAAAAATAATAGAAAATACTGACTAGGAACATTATTTTCATTCAGTGTTTCCAAAGATAGTATGTTTAACCTATTCACATCCTATAGAGAAACTAATCATGGCAACACCAACCCTCGATAAAATTACATCATTTCTCCCTCCTAAACGTATTTTAATGGGTCCAGGCCCTTCAAATATCAATCCTCGCGTACTGGAAGCAATGAGTCGACCTGTTATTGGTCACTTGGATCCTGCCTTTGCCGGTATGATGGAAGAAATGAAAGTTCTTCTACGTTATGTTTTTCAAACCAACCACTTCCTGACCTATCCTATTTCTGGTCCAGGATCTGTAGGAATGGAAAACTGTTTTGTTAACCTGGTTTCACCAGGAGATCCTGTTATTGTTTGCCGTAACGGTGTCTTTGGTGGACGTATGATTGAAAACGTTGAGCGTTGTGGTGGTATCCCAATCATCATTGACGATACGTGGGGAGAGCCAGTTGACCCTAACAAAGTCGAAGACGCACTAAAACAAAATCCTAAAGCAAAAGTTGTTGCTTTTGTACATGCAGAAACATCTACTGGTTGTGAATCTGATGCAAAAACAATTGCACAGATTGCACATAAATATGATGCCATGGTTATTGTTGATGCAGTAACCTCTCTCGGCGGCTGTCCTGTACTTGTTGATGAATGGGGATTGGATGCGGTTTATTCCGGAACACAAAAATGCCTTTCCTGTGCACCAGGGCTTTCACCAGTTACCTTTTCTGAAAGAGCTGTTGAATATATAACAAGTCGCAAAGGAAAAGTACAAAGCTGGTTTATGGATGTTAACCTCATTTTAAATTACTGGGGAAATACAGCACGTACCTATCATCACACTGCACCTATTAATCCACTTTATGGTCTGCACGAAGCACTTTTGCTGATTAAAGAAGAAGGATTAGAAAATTCCTGGGCTCGTCACACAAGACATTATCAAGCATTAAAAGCAGGCTTTGAGGCATTAGGATTGCGTTTTGTTGTGAAAGAAGAAAGTCGTCTCCCCCAAATGAGCACAATTTATGTTCCAGAAGGCATCGACGAAGCGGCAGTCAGACGTACACTTTTAAATGACTATAATTTAGAAGTTGGCTCAGGACTGGGACCATTGGCAGGTAAAGTCTGGAGATTTGGTTTGATGGGACAAACTGCGCAACAAGAAAATGTTATGCTCTGCTTGTCTGCTTTAAGCACGGTTCTTGCCAATATGGGTTACTCTGTCAAAGTTGGCACAGCTGAAGCCGCAGCACACAAAGCGTATGCTGCACAGCATGAAGCAGCAGCTCAAGCCGCAGCAAAATAATATTAAAAAACAATTAAAAAAAGCGATGACTAAATTGTCATCGCTTTTTTACTGTTTGCGACATTATTAACAAACTGGCTTTTCTAGTCACTGACTCAGATGCCTAGCTAACTTCTATGGAACTGACATACAATTACTGAATTAATGTTATTGATTGCTACCAGAGATTTTATTTATTCGCTTCTGCCAGCAATACTCAAAAAAACGAAAAACAAATGGTCTTGCGTTTTTTACTTTTGAAATATTTAAAATTGATTTTTTGCTGTTCCTAATCGTTTTCCTGGATTTAACTCTTCCAACGCCAATAAAGCGGCTGTTTGATCAGCATTGGGCAATGAATCCTGAATACGATGATACAGATCCGTTACAAGAGAAGTAAGAGGCAATTGTAAATCAACATCCGATGCCGCTGCCATTATATTATCCATATCCTTTACTTGGCTTTTTACCTGACCACCCGGAATAAAATTGCGATCCAACATCCGCTGTCCATGTACTTCAAGGATACGGCTTTCTGCAAAACCTCCTCGAATAGCCGCTCTGACAGCTGCCGGATCTGCACCTCCTGCCTGTGCTAACAAAAGTGCTTCAGCGACAATACTGATAGTTCCCCCAACAATTAGCTGGTTGCATAATTTTGCTAATTGTCCGCAACCTACCGGTCCTACTAAAACGGGACGCCCCATAACTTTCAACAAAGGTTCTGCCCGTTGAAAGTCAACTTCACTTCCACCTACCATAATAGCCAGTGTACCTGCTTCAGCTCCTAACACACCTCCAGAAACAGGGGCATCCAAAAAAGAAATTTGATGTTTTTTTAACAACTCATGTATCTGAACAGCTTCAGATTGTCTGGTAGAACTCATATCAATAACAAGAGTTCCTGGACGCAATGAAGGCAAAATGGATTCAACAACTTGCAATACCGCAGGTCCAGCTTCAAGCATTGTGATAACAATATCGGCTACTTTAGCTGTCTCAGATATATCTGCTATCTTTGCACCGAATTTAAGCAAAGGCTCGGCTTTGGCACGAGTGCGATTCCAGGCATAAAGAGGATAACCCGCCATACAAATTCGAGAAGCCATCGGTAAACCCATTAAGCCTATCCCGAAAAAAGATACCTGCGGAAGATTTCCTTTACTCAAGTTATCCTCTACATAAGTAGGTTACAAAATAATCAACAACCGATTTAAAAACGATATGCTGCTCTTAACATCAACAGATTTTCACCACTATTATGGTCAGAAATACCAGCATTGGAATAATGCTGTAATCTCAAGCCAAGATCCAAATTGTTGTCAAAAACATAACCAACGCCGACATGTTCAGTAAATTGGAAAGAAATACCCATATTATTTCCAGCGTTATTGTATGGTTTGGAGAAGAAAGCAAAACCAATACCACCTTCAACATAAGGTCCTTTTTTGTCGGTTTTCATGAAACGGAAAACGGGTGTTAAACCGACAACAGCCAGCTCTTTATCTTCGTCTTTACCTTTCCAATCAGAAGCATGCCACCATGCGGCATTCAAATCAAAATAACCATCCAGACTGGTTCCATTTGAATTAAACCAATTTTGATTCCAATCCCACTGTGCGCCAATACGGGTAACCATCAAATCATCTTCACCCATACCAATTTCAATGGAAGTACTATCCGGAGTCAAATCAACAGCATGGCTCAAACCATGAACAGAAACCAATATGACCCCTACTGCTATAACAGAAAAGAGACGTTTTAATAAATTCATAACCTACCTTTCATTTACTCAATTTCAACACTAAATTTGTTTTGCTAACCGGGAAGCAAGTCCTGTATACATAGCGGGTGTTAAAGCCAGCAATTCTTCTTTTATATCATCTGGTATATTAAGTTCTGCAACAAAACTATGCAATTCTTGCTTCGTAATTCCTTTTCCTCTGGTTAATTCTTTCAAACGTTCATACGGATTTTCAACACCATACCGACGCATAACAGTTTGCACCGGTTCTGCCAGTACTTCCCAAGCGTTTTCTAAATCCTCTGCGATTTTCTCCGAATTAACTTCTAATTTATTTAATCCTCGCAAACAACTATCATAAGCCAGTACGGTATACCCCATAGCAATACCGATATTACGCAATACCGTTGAATCTGTCAGATCACGTTGCCATCGTGATATTGGCAGCTTTTCTGCCATATGACTTAAAAGAGCATTAGCCAACCCAAGATTTCCTTCGGAATTTTCAAAATCAATTGGATTTACTTTGTGAGGCATTGTGCTGGAACCAATCTCTCCTGGCTTGGTTATTTGCTTAAAATAACCCAAGGAAATATAACTCCAAATATCTCTGTTCAAGTCTATAAGAATAGTGTTAGTTCGCGCAATAGCATCAAACAATTCTGCAATGTAATCATGCGGTTCAATCTGAATTGTGTACTGGTTAAATGTCAATCCTAGATGTTTTTCCACAAAATCTTTTGCAAAAGTTTCCCAGTCAAAATCAGGGTATGCTACCAAATGGGCATTGTAATTACCCACTGCCCCATTCATTTTTCCCAAAATTTCAACTTCTGCTATTTTTTTTCTGGATCGTTGCAATCTCGCAACAACATTTGCTATTTCTTTGCCCAAAGTGGTTGGACTTGCTGTTTGGCCATGTGTGCGCGAAAGCATGGAAACATCCGCATAAAGATGAGCCAAATTGCGTAAACGTGAAATAACACCATCTAATACCGGCAAAACCACCTCATCCCGTGCTTCTTTGATCATCATGCCATATGAAGTGTTATTGATATCTTCAGAAGTACAGGCAAAATGAATAAATTCAGCAACGTTTTGCAATTCAGCCTTAATCTCTTTATCAATTTCGACACTCCTTGGATAAACCTTTGATAATTCTGGAGGCAAATTCAATCCAAGTGATTCTTTCAACCAATACTCAACGGCTTTAACATCATGATTGGTTACTGTTTCGAACTCTTTAATACGAGTCGCATCACTAATAGAAAAGTTTTTGGAAAGTTTATCCAAAAGCGCTTTGGCTTTATCCGAAAAAGGCGAGATTTCAGAAAAACCCGCTTGCGAAAGTGCCAACAACCAAGCTATTTCCACCTTAACCCGATAGTGTAGAAAACCTGCTTCTGACAAAATGGGACGTAACTTACTAATTTTCGTTAGATAACGCCCATCAAGTGGAGAAAGAGCGGAAAGAGCGGAAAATTCCATTTTATTTACCGTAAGAAAGAAAGTAGCTTCAAGTAAAACAAAAGTTCATTTTATCATTACCTGAATACAAAATAACATTTTGCCAATGGGAGTGCGGACAAAATATCATCTGGGTGAATGTTATAATTTTGTGCAACTCTACGTTAAGTAACTGTAACGAAAAATGACATTCAAATTACTCGGAACGACAACCAGTCCTTATGTACGTAAAGTAAGAATCGTTTTGGAAGAAAAGAAAATTGAATATAATTTTTTACTTGAAGACTTGAGTGACCCCGATAGCACATTAAGTCAATTCAATCCATTAGGCAAAGTACCCTGTCTGATTTTGGAAGATAATAAAACCCTATACGATTCCAGTGTGATTGTTGACTATCTTGACTCCGTCAAAACTTTTAATAAACTCTTACCCTCTAATGAACGGCAAAGGGCAGAAGTCAAGTGTTGGGAAGCACTTGCTGATGGACTGATGGATGCCGCTGTCCTAGTTAGACAGGAAGAAACAAAACGCACTTTGGAACAACGCAGTACAACTTGGACGCAGCATCAATTAGGAAAGGTAAAAACCGGATTAAAAGCAATGTCTGCTCAATTGATGAATAATACATATTGCTATAACAATACCTTTTCCCTTGCTGATATTGCTGTCGGCTGTGCTCTGGGTTGGTTATCTTTCCGATTTGGCCACATAAACTGGCAAACCGAATACAAAAACCTTGCAAAATTATTCGAAAGATTATCTGAACGTATTTCTTTTCAAAAAACACACCCTATCTAGAAATCATCTTCAACCTGTAACGGGAACTCCCTTTTCTATGATTCCCCCTCCCAGACAAACATCGTCCTGATAAAAAACAGCCGATTGACCAGGTGTAATTGCCCACTGAGGTTCCTGAAAATCGGCAGAAAATTGAGTTTCTTCGAAAAGATTCAATTGACAGGGAATATCCTTTTGACGATAACGGGTTTTAATTGACACCTTCCCTTTATCAGGAGAAATTCCTTTTATCCAGCTCGATTGTCCTGCAAGCAATCCCGTTGAAAGCAGCCAAGGATGGGCATGTCCCTGAACAACATATAACGTGTTATTTGAAATGTCTTTTTTCGCAACATACCAGGCATCACTTGAACCATCCGCCTTTTTATAGGCTTTTAGACCGCCAATTCCGATTCCTTTTCTTTGCCCGATGGTATAAAAACTCAAGCCGACATGTTCTCCGATAATTTTTTCATCCGGTGTTTTGATTGGCCCTGGTTCATATGACAAGTAACGATTCAGAAATGCACGAAAAGGACGCTCTCCAATAAAACAAATACCAGTCGAGTCTTTTTTTCGAGCATTATGCAACCCTAAATTTTCTGCAATTTTTCGAACTTCTGTTTTGGAAATATCTCCTAGCGGAAACAAGGTTTTTGATAATTGTTGCTGATTTAAACGATGTAAAAAATAACTTTGATCCTTGTTAGCATCTTTTGCCTTAAGCAACTCAAAAAACCCATTCCTTTCACGGATTCGGGCATAATGCCCTGTTGCAATCTGTTCTGCGCCTAACGACATTGCATGATCAAGAAAAGCTTTGAATTTGATTTCCGCATTACACAAGACATCGGGATTAGGGGTTCGGCCTGCCTCATATTCACGTAAAAATTCTGCAAAAACCCTTTCTTTATATTCTGTTGCAAAATTTACTGCTTCAATATCAATTCCAATAACATCAGCAACAGTTACCGCATCCAGCCAGTCCTGTCTGGCAGAACAATATTCGTTGTCATCATCATCTTCCCAATTTTTCATAAAAAGTCCGATGACTTCATACCCCTGTTCTTTCAGCATCCAAGCTGCAACTGAAGAATCAACTCCTCCTGACATGCCGATGACAACTTTTTTTCGACTCATGATGACACTCTATTTACAAATTTATATCGAGAAACAAATGATAATGATGCCTTTTTTCCAGTTATATAATCTTCCACACATTGCATCACTACTGCACTACGATGCCGTTCAGGACAAGACATGATTTCATCTTTTGTCATCCAGACGGTTCTTACAATATCCGGATCCAACCGATGA
>CAZAIY010000038.1:0-8330 GCA_964485295.1 uncultured Oxalobacter sp.
TTCAAGTTTTCCATGATATTTCCCATATGAGGTCCAAAAAGCGTGCCACAACCCACATCAATTAATACCAGATTTTGTCCGGTATTAATCAAATAGGCATTGGTTGCCGTCTGCATTTTATTGCCATCAATATAACTTTTAGCCAAAAGCTGTTTTACCTCTTCTTCAGATGCATTTAACAGTAAAGCCGTATCAATGTTATTGGCACCATCAAACAAAACCGTTACTTCAAACTGATCATGCATCATCCGGTAAAAACCAGGAACCTGCTTTTTTGCAAAAGGGGTTTGTGCCATTGCAACAGACATCCATCCTGTTATCAGCACTGTAAAACTAAAAATCAGATAACGTAAATATCTATTCATTTTAGGTTGCATGACTTTCTCCTTAAACCTTGATATTTCCCAGAACCTCGATCCTTTTTTCATGCAAAACTTTTTAACGTCATTACATGAATAACAGGAATTCACCACTGTTTTTAAGCTTTTATACCAAGTTTACAAGTCTATTGGATAACTATTCAAGAACAAACGCCTCAAAAAGGAAAAGAAATGCTTCAAATCGCCATCATTATTGGAAGTACGAGACCACAACGAAATGGAGAGGTCATAGCAAAATGGGTTTATGACATTGCTTCAAAACGCACCAATACTGTATTTGAGGTAATTGATCTACTCGACTATAACCTGCCCATTTTCGATGAGCCTTATCCGGCAGTCATGCAAAAATATACTAAAGAACACACAAAAATCTGGTCTCAAAAAATCAACCCTTTTGATGGTTTTATCTTTCTGGCACCTGAATATAATCATTCCGTCTCTTCAGCATTAAAAAATGCCATTGATTTTCTTGCCGTTGAATGGAAAAACAAAGTTGCTGCTTATGTTGGATATGGCGCCAATGGTGGTATCAGGGCTGTTGAACATTTACGTCTGATCATGGCTCAATTTCAGACTGTCAGTATTCGAAATCAAGTTGCCCTTTCCATATTTACGGATTTTGAAAATAACATGTTTCTCCCGGCTCCACAAAATCAGAAAACGTTGGAAGATATGCTGGATCAATTAATAAAATGGGCTCAGGTTCTTAAAGCCTTTCGGGAAGAAAAGCAAAACTAAATGACTTTTATAAAGGAGTCAAGCATGAAACCTATCACAATTATTATGCCTCTCATAAAAACATGTTCTGTTTCTGAATGTGGTTTTAATATGAAAGATGAATGTCATGCAAAAGCCATAACTATCGGAAATAACAATATGCCCAACTGTGATACTTTTTTTAAAGTATCCGATTCAATTGATCATACCAAGGCCAATCATCATGCAGGAGTGGGTGCCTGTAAACTTTCCGGTTGCAAATTCAATACAAATTATGCCTGTATGGCTGATGAGATCATGGTAAATACATTTCATGAAAAAGCAAATTGTGCCACTTACTTTCCCAGATAAAAAAACCGGTCATTATTTCCTCCATTAAATAAAAATGCTATTGAATGGAGGAAAAGCAGGCAAAAAAGTATAATAGTCTGACTAACAGGACTTCTTTTTTTCACAAAGCATCTTTTGCTTTTCATTATGGTTAAAATAAGATATACTGTAAATAATTACAGTATATCTTATTTGTGTTATGTATAAAGAAAAAACCATCGCTGAATATATGCTTGTCAAATCGGAAATTCTTACCGCTTCCGGTAATTATTTTTCATTTATCAATCCTGATGCCTATCATTTTGAAATAGAAACCATTGCTCACGCACTTTCCCAGCTATGCCGTTTTACGGGACACACTTCCAGATTTTACTCTGTTGCACAGCATAGTGTATTAGTCAGTCAAATTCTTCCTTTTAAAATGCAACTTGCAGGACTTTTGCATGATGCGACAGAAGCTTTTGTGGGAGACATGACAAAACCATTAAAAGAAATGTTTCCGGAATTCAGACGCATTGAAAAAAATATTGAAAGAGCCATTTGCAAACAATATGGACTCCCCTTTCCAATGTCTCATGAAATCAAACATGCCGATCTGATTTTGCTCGCAACAGAACAACGTGACCTGATGCCACAGGTTGATTTGCAATGGAGTTATCTAAAAGATATACAGCCATTAAAAGAAACCATTACCCCTTGGTCTCCTGATTTAGCGAAAAGGATGTTTTTGGAACGTTTTTATATGCTGACCAGTCTAATTGATAATCCACTTCAATCTGCCGGATTTTGATTTGAGACGTTTTCCGGGCGAATCCACATAGTCCTCTTCCTCATTACCGGATTCCGTATCATCGGTTGTTTCAGCACGTTTTTTACCTGACACCCGCTCTGCTATATTATGCGCCGCATCAAGAAAAGCCTTTTTACCCAGACTTTGTATGACTTCGTAAATATCCATTGTTTCAGGAACAACTCTCGTAGCAGAAGCTGAAAGCTTTTCCAAAATCAATGTTTTACCGGAAAGATCCACAACTTTATAACTGCCCAAAAGACTTACTTCTACACGGGAACGCTTTGTATTGCCCGTACTAACAGGAACGCCAACCAACTCCTCATACTGGGTAATTGTTCCAGTTATCACATAAGTACCTGACGGGTTTGTCTGATTTTGATCTTTATTAACATCCAGCTTTGCTTTTTCATCTTTTTCTACCGATTCCACCAATTGCATCAACTGATCATTTTCAACTTCATGTATTTCAGATACCTGCTCCGGGATGACTTCATTTTTGTCAGAAACCGTTGCTTCCGTTTCTGAAATGACTTTGTCTGACGTCTCCCCTTCAGATTGGATCGATTCCGGCGAAACTTTTTCTTCAGTTAAAGCACGTTTTTTATCCATTTCCTGATCGGAAGAAACATCCACTTGCAAACCGGTTTGTTCCAGAGCAGCTATTAACTGATTGTAAAACTCTGTAGCAAGACGGTCTGGTTCTTCATTTGACGCAGTGTAGGATGCTTTAGGAAAAGTAAATGAGCGCACCTTAACAACAGCACCTTCCGGTAAAGAAGCACTGATTGCAAAAGGAGATATTGATAAACCAAGCAAACAAATCCAAACTATTCTGCTCAGATACTTCCCCATACTGACCTCTTTTTTTTACCAACCAATTGATGGTTTCGTCGTGCGTTTACGGATTTCCTTTTCATCAGCCCACTTGATTTCACCACTTTGTGGATCTGTTAATTCAAGGGTAATCTGGAAATAGACATCTCCTACATTTTTTGTTCTTTTCCGGATGGAACGAACAGAACCGGTAATGATGTAATCGGCATCCATCATGAGTTTATTTTCTTTTCGTTTTGTTGCCAATTCATTAAAATCCCGCTCTTCAAAAACATCCTCCATATTACTTTTGTCTGTCAAAAAGCGTACCTGTCCGGAATTTAATAATTTGATACGAATCTTATCTGTAATACCCTTTGTATCAATATGTTCATCCGTGTAATTTTTGACTTCACGTAAACGGACTTTAGGAGGACTGGATGCTTGAGCAACCCACTTAGATGCCAGCAATGACTGTGCCATACTTTCTGCAGTCATTTGCAAATCAGTAGAACCCCATTTGGTCGTAACAGTTTCTTCTGCCTGTGCATCTTCATAAACAACCTCACCCTCACCGCTAATACGACCTGTTTGAGGTCCACTGCAAGCAGAAAGAATAATGGCTAAAAAGCACAAAAACGGAAAAGAAAAATAACGATATAACTTTTTCATAATCTAACTCGCATCATTAGAAATGACTATGGAAAATTCTTCCGCACCAGGTACAGTTGAACGTTCTTGAATATAAACTGGCGCTTTTCCTTTGACAACAACAGGACGCCAGGCAGTCTGCTCCAGTAATACACCATCCGCATCAAACCATAAAACACGATAGACACTATGCTGGATATCATCGTCATCATCATTGACCAGCATAGCTGTGACAACCAGAAATTCGCCATCTTTTGCATGTTTTACGGACTGTATCTTAACATCTTCATTATCAAGATATTCATGAGTAGAACGACCACATGAAGCAAGAAGACCCAAACAGAATAAAACAAGAAGTATTTTAATACGTAACATAGTCCACCCTCATATAAGATTTAGAGAGATAGGTCAACATAATGATAACGCCCCGCACATCGTTCGGCAAGACGATGCTTTGTTTTGCGGCACCTTCTCCCACTGTTATCGTACTGCCATTTTTTACCAGAGTCATAGCGATATAACCTTCTTTCGGTAACATTTCCCAATTACGGGCAGAAACCGACATGGAATAAGTCCATAAATCAAGCAGCATGGTCGTAACCAGACTAGCAACCGGCGCAAAATCTCTCGTATCTTCATTTGATTTCGCTCCAGCATAAACAGCCGCAGATATACCTGCTCTCGTTGCAGCACGGCTAAATGCCGCACCCAGTTCCAAATTTACTTCATCCTGCAAGGTTCGATAAGCCAATCTATCGGTACGCAATAATGGATAAAAAACCAATGGTGTCATTTGAGAAGTAAACGCCATGGGCATGGGACCGGTCAGTGCTTTGGAATAAGAAGGCAAATCTACCAAAATATAACCGACAACAGGAAATCGAATACGAACATGTTCTACCTGAAGTGAAGGTGTCAGTCCGCTCATGGCTATAACGGTAACTTCCTGCTGTTTAAGATCATCGGACACTCCGCTTTCTGATGAATCCGTATCCGATCGTACCGGAGTATTTCTGGATGGTAGCTCCGGGATGGCAAGATGACTTTTTTTATTTGTTTTTTTCTTTTCCTGTATGGGCTGATTCCAGGCCTGTCTGAACAAGTTTTCCACATTGTCATCCAAAGCCATTGCACGTCGCAGGTTGACTTCCGCAGCCTGCCTATCACCGGCAATTCGAAAAAGAATTGTGCTTAATGCATAAGAAAACGGATCCTGATAATTATTGATCAATTTACGTACAGCCTCATCCTGCAACATGTCACGCATACTGTACTGTACCGGTAACGTTTCCTCTTTATAGGAATTTCTTAAATTTTTTTCAATACGGGACTGGGATTCCTGCAACCAGTATTCCTGTCTTTGATCCATTTTGCGCATCTCAACTGCAGCACCTGTAAAATCTCCTAACATGACGTAGTTCAGGGAATTGAATGTATGAAGAAGAGAACGTTCATATCCGGTTCCATAATATTCTTCTGCACCCCTTGCTAAAAAAATGGTCCCTATGGTAGCAGCAACGTTTCTTACATTAATGATGGCTCGGGATTCATATTCTTCCAAAATGCGCAACGCTTCGTTATATCGTTGTATCGATTCCTGCCAATTGCCTTTAATTTGCAATAGACGGGCCAAATTCAGTGCTGTTACAAATTCACTGAACTCCTCATGCGTTTCTTTCATCTCCTTTTCCAAATCATTGATGTGTCCGGAAGAAACGGAAGAACGAATTTCATCACTCGAAATTCGAGAGGCACAACCAGTCAGAAGAATGATAAATGAACACAAAAAAATGATTCTTGCCATGAAAATTGCCAATACCTGTTTTTAATTTCGACAGAGAAACGTTTTCGAAAGACAGATAAATACTATATCAAATTTACTGGAATCCTCTTAATATATGGACGAGTAAAACAATCTGTTACAACAAAAAATCGGGTATGTTATATTAGAAGCACATTTCAAACAGCACAGTAGATTTATTTTATAATCGTCAATAAAATCATCTCATTCAATCAAAGAAAATACTATGTCAAAACAAACACTCAAAATTACCATCCTTGTTGATAACGATGCAAAAGAAGGGTTAGAAAAAGAACATGGCTTTGCTGCTTGGATTGAAGCAGGAGAAAAAAGAATTCTTTTTGATACGGGAAACGAAGGTGCCTTACAGGCAAACGTTGCAAAATTAGGTATCAATTTAGCAGAAGCGGATACGTTGGTTATCAGTCACGGCCATAAGGATCATACAGGGACTTTAGATCGCTTTTTGGCGATTAATGACCAGGCTGAACTTTATTTTGCAAATGAAATACATAACGAACGCTATTGGTACAAACCCAACCCTGATGTTTATGGCATGCCGGACGCCAGCAGAAAGGCATTTGAAGCACTTCCTGCCAATCGTCTTCATTCACTTAAGTCACATTATTATCTTGCACCAGGAATCGGCATTACCGGACCTGTTCCCAGATTAACCTCCTTTGAAGATACAGGTGGCACCTTTTATTTTGATCAGGATCGTAAAAATGTAGATTCCATTGATGATGATCAATCAATGTGGTTTGAAACCGAAAATGGTTTAATCATCCTGTTGGGATGCTGTCATTCCGGACTTTCCAATACTATCGACTATATTCGCCAAATTTCTGGCATTGACAAGATCCATGGAGTTTTAGGTGGTATGCATTTATTACATGCCAATGAGGAAAGACTGGCAAAAACCTTTGATATCATGCGTAACTGGAATGCGAAATTCCTTGTTCCATGTCACTGTACCGGAATTGAATCAGCAAAGAAAATGGTCAATGCCATAGGCAGTCATATTGTCAGCCATGGTCATGCCGGTTATGTTATTGAAGCAGTGATGTAAAAAATATTCCTTTTCTCCTCTGCCGGATAATTTATCATCCGGCAGAAAATCCCATATTGTCTCCTATTGTGTTTTAGACAAATCATCTGCCATTTTTAGTATCATTACTCATCCGTTCATTCATTTTCTTTCCATTCATTTGATCTTACATCGTTTTGAATCTGATTTTTCAATCAAATGTACGGCATGCTACTATTAATGAATACTTGAAAACTAGGGAGACTTTTATGGGACATAATCCAAATGCAGGTGACGCTTTATTAAGGCAATGGGCAATCCTTAAAAAAATTCCACAATATCCCCAAAAAGTAACCGCGACAGAACTGCTACATCATCTGGAAAGAGAAGGCTTTAAAATCAGTAAACGCACTGTAGAAAGAAATCTAAACGAACTTTCCCTTATTTTTCCTATTTTCAAAGAGGAAAAGTCCCGTCCCTACGGCTGGAGCTGGAATAAAGAGGCCAAACTTTTTGCTTTTCCCACCATGTCTCCCATTCAGGCTTTAACACTTTGTCTGGCAAGAGATCATCTGGCCAATTTGCTTCCGGCAAACCTTTTAAAACAGCTTCAACCTTATTTTGGTTACGCAAACAATATTCTTTTAAGTGGGAAACTCGTCAAAAATATTGAACAATGGAGGCGTAAAGTTGCCATCATCCCATCCACACAACCTTTGATTACGCCTCACTATACGAAAGAAATTCTAGATACGGTTCATCAGGCATTGATGGAAGAAAAACAACTTCAGGTTCGTTATGCTTCCCGAACTTCCCGAAAATCGGAAAACCATGTTCTTCATCCTTTAGGATTGGTGCAAAGAGGTCCCGTCATATATTTGCTAACAACGTTTAATCAATACAAGGATATTCGTATGTTGGCATTACATCGTATTCGTTCAGCTGTCATGCTGGAGGATACTGCTGTTATACCTAAAGATTTTTCTCTGAAAGACTATATTGATTCAGGTGCATTCGGATTTCATGCCAGTGGGAATATGACGCTTGTCGTACGATTTACAAATCATGTTGCAGAACATTTGCAGGAAACACCTTTATCCCAGGATCAGCAATTTATCCAGGAAGGCGATTATGTCCGCATCACAGCAACTGTTAGCAATAATGCACAATTAAGATGGTGGTTGCGGGGATTTGGCGCCGATGCCGAAGTCATCAAACCGGATTTTCTCAGAAAAGAATTTGCAGCAAACGCCCGGGAACTCGCTGTTTTGTACGGAAAAAGCAAATTGAAAAAAGGATAATTTTAAATTTGGCTCATCTCTTCTGTTTTTTGGTCTCAGGAAGCAAATTTCTTCTTTGGCATTCCTCAAACAGGGAGTCTTCCGACCAGTTGTTGTAACCAATAAATCCTTCCATCATCATGGTTGCAAGTGCAATTTTGGCCGTATCGGAAGTTCGGATAAACTGCACAAAATATTCCAAGTCATAACTGACCAGTTTTTGAATTAAAAGTTCTTTTCTTGTTTTAATTTCATTTGACATGGTCAGTTCCAGAAAAATTATTCCGTTAAATCCTGTCTGTTGAAAGTTTCAATGATTCTGGGATCACTTACCAGTTGGGCTTCATCTTCCGATATTTTAATCCACCATTCCCCACCTATCGGATCCCGAAATTCTTCACCAATAGCGACATATTGAAAATTTTGCTGCATATTTATTCCTTTTTTTGACTATCATCCAAAAAGAAGCATTTCCAAAATACTCCCCTTTTCAATTCTCCATTGTCTAAAGCAGCCAATTGTATTCCGACAAACACAT